>CAZIJC010000020.1:0-42679 GCA_964539385.1 uncultured Anaerolineales bacterium
CGGCTTGGCTTCCGGCTTGGCTTCCGGCTTGGCTTCCGGCTTGGCTTCCGGCTTGGCTTCCGGCTTGTCGGTCGCCTTAGCCACCGGCTTCGGCGCGGGCTTCGGCGCGGGCTTGGCTTCAGGCTTGGCTTCCGGCTTGGCCGCCGGTTCCGGCGCGGGTTTGGCGGGGGTAGCCGCCTCGGCCTTGGGCACGGTCGCCGGCGCCGCCTTCTTGGCGTCGGGCGCCTTCGATGGCGCGGGCGGCGCGTCGGCCGCACGCACGGCTGCCGCGAGAACGATCGGCAGACACGCGAGGGCTACCGCGAGGCGTCTGGGAATCAGGTCGGCGATTCGCATGAACATCTCCTTGGGACCGTACGGGCCACGGGCCTGGGGGCCCGTAAGGCCTGTCTACTGAGTCGCGCCTTTGGGCGACGGCGTTTTGGCAGGTGGCGTTGGCGTCAGTTCGGGGAGACCGGGCGGCAAGTGCTCGGCCTTCAGCGTATGTTTTTCCGACAGGTAGCGTCCGAGTTCAACGGCATGGTACTCGGCGCCGATTCGAAGCACGATACGACTGCTCGAAAGGATGTCCGGTTTGCCCGGCATGGGCAGCGGTCGGTAATCGACCGTGACGATGGTGCCGCCGGCCAGGTCGTCGCCGGGTTTGTACCTGGCGACGTTGCCGCTGCTGGAGTCGCGAACGAGGACATCGGTCTTTCCGCCCCAGGTGGGCAGGCCGACCAGCCGGTAGCGTCCTCTTGGCACTTCGGGCGGCCGTGGCGGCGACGGGGCGGTCGGTTTGGGCGTCGGCCTCGTGGGCTCGGGCCGGCGGGCCTGGATATACGGCCGGAAGAGGTCCCGCGTGGCGATAACCTGGTAGTGTTTGCGGTCGGGCCCTTCCAGGACGGCGGGGTCGATCTCCGCCGTTACCTTTGCGGTTGCCAGTGTCTGCCCTTTGGGGGGGTACAGGACGAGCGTCGCGTACTTGACCTGCAAGTCGACGTCTGACTGTGCTTGAATGGGCGAGATCATGAGGTTGTCGAGGCGGTGGAGGTGCGGCTCCTTGGTCATGAGGTAGAGGAAGTTGATGATCTTCTGCAGTGCTCCGCGCACCTGCACCATCCAGCCGACCTCTTTGTAGATGCCCGGCGCCCGGGCGCCGGTGATCGGCTTGAGGGTGAGGCGTTCGGCGCTGAGGCCGCTCGCGGCCAGGACGGCGGTGATGCGGGTGCGGATCTTTTCGCTTACCTTGAGTTCATCGGTGCCGTAGGTCTTGGCGGCAAGTTCCGCGAGGCGGGTCTTGTAGGAAGGCTCCCTGCCCTTCTCGGCGCGGGCCTCTTCGATCTGGATGACGAGTTCCCTGGCCTGGTTGAATTGCCGTGCGGCGGGCATGAGAAAAACCCGGTTGATCGCCAGGTACGTCACGAAGCCGACGGCGATGAGTCCGGCGCCGGCGGCCAGGATTTTCTCCCGCTTGTTCATGACCCTACCTTGAGGGCGGCCGGCCGCGGTCTCGGCCGTCCGGATAGCGTGTTTCGTCCGGGCGAGACGGTGGTTTGGATGGCCGACGTTGCATCAGACTCTTGTACCGTTCGTACCATGCCTTGCGGGCGTCGTCGCCGGCGTCCTTCGGCGGGCGCTGGCGATAAAGTTCGTTGCGCTGCCTTTCCCACTCCTGGTAGGACATCGGCCCTTCGGTTGGAGGCTTCGACTCTCCGGGATGCTGGGGGGGCGGCTTGGCGGAAGAATGCCCGGCCTCTTCCGGGCGCGGCGAGGGCGGCCTTCCAGGGGGCCGCGGCCCGGACGAGCGGCCGAACTGTTCGGCCGACACGTCGTCGTCGGGGCGCGGCGGGGGCGAGAGGTCGGCCAAAGCGACCTGCATGTCGGGCTTGACCATCACCTTGACGGCGGTCGAATAGTTGTAGCCGTAGCGGTCTTTGGTGGTCGTGACCTGGCCGGGCTTGAAGCCGTAGCCCGCCTGCGCCAGGCGGCCGCCGAGGCTGTTGATGGCGTCGTTGTTGCTCGCCCTGACGTTGAATTTCAGCGACGCGTCCGGGTTGGTGCTCAGACTGGTGACGTAGGCCTCGGTGCACGAGGGGAACACGCCACTCAAGTAAGCCCACTGGTCGAGCCAGTCGCGCCCGGCCTCGAGCCACTTTTCGATCGTCTCAAGGCGCTGCCTGAGGGCGGTGACCTTTTTGTTCCCCTCCTTCAGGTCCTTGAGTTCCTGCGTCAGCGCACTGACCTGCGAGGCCGCCCTGTACCAGTGCAGGCCCGCGCCGGCGAAGGCCGCCACGACCACCAGGACGACTGCCGCCACCCCTGCGACGGTAAACATTTTCGCGAGGTCGCGCTGGACGGGCGGGCGTTTCGGGTTGAGGAAATCGAATGGCGGCGCGTCGGCGTCGCCCTGCCCCACGGCCAGGCCGACCGCCGAGATGAAAGCCGAAGCATCGGGGGTCGTCTCCCGCAGTTCGAGCGCCGCCGAGAGGTCCAGGACCTCACAGGGCACGTTCAACCGGCCGGTGAGCGACTCGGCAACCTGTGTCTCGATCCCCGTGCCGCCGGCGAGCACGAGGGTCTCGATCCTCTGGCCTCGCTCAACGCCCATGTAACTCTGAAGGCTTCGGGCAACCTCCTGCACGACGGTCGCGACGGCTTCGCCGCTGGTCGGCTGGTCCTCAGCGGGCTGCGGGGGAATCTCGATGACCGCCGAGCGGCTGAAGGTCAGTCCGCCCTCCTCCATGACGTCGATCTCGGTCTCGTCGGCCGCGATATGCACCAGGGCCACGCGACCGCAATCCCGAGTGCCGCCGTACGCTTCGACGCACCGCATGTTCGCGTACGGCCGCAGACCCAGGCGGAGCAGTCTGACACCGGCCGCCTCGGCAATCTGCTGGTAGTACTCCAGGACCGGCATCTGAACGGCAGCCACGAGCACGTGCTCGCCCTGTGGTTCGTCCTCCGGCGCGGGCTGGGCGCCGTAGTGGCTCTCGATCGTAAAGTCGATGACGGCCTCTTCGGGCCGGAACGAGAGTTCCTTCTCCGCCTGGAACCGCACCATGTTGGCGAGTTCGGCCGGGCCGGAGACGGGCGGCAGGACAAGCGGCTTCAGAACGGCCTTGCTTCGAGGAACGTTCATCAGGACGGCGGTGCCCGCGAGATGCATCTGGTCGAGCGTGTACTTGACGAACTCGCCCACGGCCGGTGCATCGGCCACGTCGAGTCCCTCCGGCATGTCGGCCGCAACCGCCTTGCGGATGTGTGTGCGCCCGCCGGACGATTCGGCCTCGACGATGCGAAGTTGTCGGCCGTCGAAATCGAGTGCACAGAAGCGGCCGACTTTCTTCTGTCGCGACAGCCCTTTGACCTTTTCGGAGAGCGATGTCATAGTCACCTTATCCGTTCCACGAGTTCCGGGTCGAGCGCAAACGGCATTCCCAGCCGGGTGATGTCCCGCAGATAAGCGATCCGCGGCGTGCGGCCGGCCAGGTCCAAAACGGCTTCCAGCACACGATATCGGCCGCACGGCACGCCGAAACCGACGCACCGGACCGAGAACTGAAATCCTCGGGCCGTCACGTGCGGCGCCACTATCTTAAACTCGTCTGCGTCGAGCAGGTTCTGCGTATAGAGCCATGCTACGGTGGCTTTGGTCTCCGCGTCAAGCCCGCCGCGAACATCCACGATCTCCTGTGCCAGGTTAGCATCGAGGCCCGGCAGTGTCGCCAGCACCTCGGCGCGGGCCGTGTTGACGTTCACCAGGCCGGCGGCTTGCTTGCGGCCGCGGCCAGCCCCGGCCGTCAGCCGGTCCATGACGGTAGGCAGTTCCTCGGCGCCTACACCTGATTCTACCGAGGAACCGGGCTGTTCGCCGCCGGAATTGCCGGGCGGCCGGCCACGCGAACTCCCGCGCCGCGGGTCGCGGTTATTCCTGCCCTGCTGTTTCGGTTGATACCGCATCTCCAACAGTTCGCTCGGGTGCTTGAACGTATTGCCATCGGCCCGATACGCCTCGATGAACTGGCGCGTCTGGTCCGGGAGGCCAAGATCTTGCGGCAAAGCGCCGCCGTTGAGGTCGATGCGCGGGCGGCCTTCCTTATCCACATTCCGGTCGGACGTAAAGACGGTGGCCATCGCCCGCAGACCCGCATCGAGGCGCCCGTCGCGGTTGTCGGGCGGGAAGCGGTCGTCGCCGTCGTCTTCGTTCGGGTCGAGTATGCCGTTGAAGTTCGCGTCTTCGCCGTACACTTCGGCCGCCGTGAACCCTTTGACCAGGAACAGTTCCTCGACGGTGGCGAGCGGTCCGTTCGGAATGACGTACGGGGTGTCCAACCCGTCGTAGTACTCCTGTTCGGCGCCTTCGCTGCGGGTTTCGCTGTCGGCGTCAAGGTAGTCGAGCAGACAATCGACCTGTTCGTCGGTCAGGTTTTCGAGGGCCGTCCAGGCCTCTTGCGACGCGGTGTTGACGTTGAGTTTGGCGGTCTCGTCGGTCACGCCGTAGCGTACGGTCTCCTGCGTTGTCGGATCGTCGCCGTAGATGGTGAAGTACCAGGTATTGGCGCCGTCGTCGGCAACCAACTGGTTCTGGAAGACGTCGGGGTTGTCGTACCAGATTTCCGAGTCGGTTGCCGAATCCTGAAGGACGGCCACGGCGTAATGAAGTCCGCTGATGGCGGCCTCGTAAGCCTGTTCGCCGCGCCGCTGTCCGGCCGACGCCGCCACCTCGGCGCGCATCCGGAACATCACGCCGGCCGCGATCATTGTCAGCAGCGCCGTTACGATCAGTACCGCCACCAGTACGATGCCGCGGCGTCTCATAGTGGACCCATCCCCCCAAGCCCGCGGATCATAGGGCCGCTCTGGCCCTGGGCAGCCGCCGGCACAAAGACCACACGCCGGAACGTCGGGTACGGATACTCGAAGGCATCCTCGATATCTTCGGGCAGCGGCTCGGCCCCCAGGACGATCTCGACCGCCTGGGGCAGGTCGCCGCCGCTCCAACTCTCCAGCCACGCGCTGCCGTCCCAATACTGGAGGCGGATGAACTTGATGTGCGGCGTCAGCAGCGCGGTCTGGATCTCGCCTTCCTCGCCCTCTTGGGTCTCCTCGGCGACGCGCGGCGTGAGGATCTTCTGGCACGTCTGCTCCAAACCCTGCGCCACGAGGTCGCCGTATTCGTCCTCGACGTAGCGGACACGGTAGCCGACGATCTGGAGGTCGCGCTCCGGCGGAATCGGCTCGGTCTCCGTCACGCTCTGAACGAGCCACACGCTCCTGCTCGGCAGCGTGACGGTGGAGAACCGCACCTGCTGCGGCGCACCATCCAACCCCTGGCCGAGGAACCTCAAGACAAAGGCCCCGCGCAGTTGCTCGGTGATCAGATCCATCACCGCGCGCTCCGCGCCGATCAGTTCCGCTTCCTCCACCACGGCGGTGCGCACGTCGGCCGACTGCCGATAGAACGTCAGCATCGCCACCATCAGCACCAGCGCGAGCGAGACGGCCAGCACCACCTCGAACAGCGTGAAGCCTCCTTTGCGGGCGCGCTGCCTCACAGGGCACCTCCGAACGCCATCTCGGTTTCCGCGGCGCTCTCGGTCAGCAGATGGTAGAGGCGGTGCGTGTAGCCGTGCGGCGTGTTGTGGATGGCGATCTCGACGCGCGTCAAGTCCAGTTCCGTCAGGTTGCCCACGACCGGCGTAACCACGATCTGCCACGTCCAGTCCTCGAGCGTCTCGTCCTCATAAGCCATGGGGCCGATGTCTTCGATTTCGACGGCCCCCAACTGGATTTCCGAAAGCAACGTGATGGCCAGGTCGGCGGCCTGGGCCTCCAGCCGCATCTCCTGCGCCGAGCGAACGCAAGCGCTGAGCCCGGCAAGGATCGCCATCGCCACGCCGAAGAACAAGGCCAAGCCGAGAACAACCTCCAGCAGCGCGACGCCGCGGCACCGATCCTGCCCCGCGCACTTGCCCGCGGGCCGACCGTGCGCGACCGTACCGCTCGCGGCTAAACGGGCTGCCGTTTGCGTCCTGGTCCGTGCGGTCTTCATGGCGCTGCCTCGTATGCTTCCAACTCCTGGAGTTCCTCGAGTGTGAGGATACACCGGCTCACGGCGCCGGTCAGGCCATCGAGTTGGAGCCTGGCCCGGGATCCCTCGGGCGCGTCGGCGGCAACGAGTTCGATGACGACCGAGTCGCTGGACCCGTCGGGTTCGAAGGTGACGGCGGTCTGGTCGAGGTCCGCCGCGTAGCCCCCGCCGACGGTCGCCTCGTCGAAGTTGCGGTAGGCGCTGGCGCCGACGAACTCGCACCGCTCGACGTCAACGCCGTCGATCGCCAGGAACTTCTGCCACGTGCACGCCGTGTACTGGACGAACTCGCCCGGTTCGGTCAGCGGTTGGGGCTCCCACAAAACGTTTGCCCGCCCCTGTTCCTGATCGAACTGGAGCCGAAGCCGCCGGCCCTTGTTGGCGGCATCGGCCCGAGCCATGCGCAGAGCGGTTTCCATCCGCAGGGAAGCCTCCTGGAGCGCGTGGCCGCCTCGCAGCGCCGGGAAGTTAACCGCAGCAATGCCCATCAGGAGCACGAGGATGGCCAGTGCCAGCACGATCTCAACAAGCGTGAAGCCCCTGCGCGCCGGCGGGGGCTCCACCGCCTGATGCCTTATGCGCCGCCGTCCGGGACCGTTACGGTCCGGCGGCGTCTTCCGCGGCCCAGTTGTTGATGTCATCTTCCGTCCCGTCCACCCCGTCGGGTCCGTTGGACCACAGACGGTAGGGCTGCGCCTGTGCCTCGTCGGTACCCGCGACGTTCAGTTCGTAGTTGATGACGTTGCCCCAAGCATCTCGCGGCTCCTTCTTGAGGTACGGCCCGCGCCACATCTCTCCGATCTGTTCGTTCTCGAAGGTGGGCTTGACCCGCAGCGCCGTCAGGTTCCCTTCCTCCTCGCTCGGGTAATGCGAGACATGCATGTTGTAGGTCTCCAGAGCGGTCTCGATGCTGCTGAGCATGGCTTTGGTCGAATCGATCTTGGCTCCCTCCCGGGTGCCGACGAGCGAGACGATGGCCACGCCGGCCAACATGCCGATGATGGCCAGCACCAGCAGGATCTCGATCAGCGTGAAACCGCGCCTGGCCTTCGACCGGTTCTTCATCATTGCCCTCCTTCTCGTTCTTAACGCATTGCCCGAAACCATCCACCACCCGGCCGCACCTCTGTCCGGCCGGACGACCAACATTCTACCGCATGGCGCCCGCCATGCTGAAGATCGGATATACCAGCGCGATCGCAAACACCGCAATGCCTGCCGCCAGCACGACGAGGATCAGCGGCTCAATGAGGCGGACGCCGAGGTCCACCTGGCGGCTGGTGCGCGGCTCGACCGTGTCGGCAATCTGCTGCAGCGTCTTCTCCAACTGGTTCGACTCCTCGGCCACCGCGATCATCTCGAGGATTTCGACCGGGAAGAACCCGCTTGCCCCGAGCGGTACGGCCAGCGTCTCGCCGGCCCGCACGTTCTCGGACGCCTCCCCGATGGCCTCGGACAGGACCGGCGAGCCGGTCGCGTCCTTCGAGATGGCCAGCGACTCGAGCAGCGGCACGCCGCCCGCGAGCATCATCCCAAGGATGCGGCAAAAGCGCGTGATCGCCACCAGTCGGGTTATCCGACCGATCACGGGAATCTTCAGCCGCCACTGGTCCCACCGGCGCCGGCCACGCTCGCTCGCCGCGAAACTCCAGGCGCCGGCCACCGCCACAACGCCGCCCAGCAGGATGAGCGGCCACACGGTCTGAAACAGCGCACTAACCGCAAACAGCATCTGCGTCGGCCACGGCACCGGCATGTCCTCAAACAGGTCGCGGAACTGCGGCACAATCGCCGTCAGCACGATCACTCCGACGATCATGCCCATCGTCAGGACCAGCAGCGGGTACACCATGGCGCCAAGGACCTTGTTGCGCAGTTCGTCCTGGCGCTCGAGGAACTGGGCCAGATTGGCAAGCACCGTTTCGAGAAATCCCGCCCGCTCGCCGGCCCGAACCATTGCCACGTGCAGCGGCTTGAAGACCTCGGGAAAGGCGGCCATCGCATCGGCAAGCGACTTGCCGGCAGCCACGTCTTCACGAACCCGGTTGATGTGCCCGGCCAGGCGCGTGTTGACGGTGGACCGCGTCAGAATATCCAGCGCCCTGAGGGCGGGGACATCGGCTCCCAACAGGTCGGAAAGTTGACCGTACGCGATCGACAGATCACGCGCCCGCACACGCCGGGCCCGAAATCCCTTCCCCGTCCTCTCCTGAGACGTTACCCGAACGGGGAACAGGGCCCTGTCGTCCAAGGCGCGGACGGCAGCCGTCTCGCTCTCCGCCTGGACCAGGCCGGTCACCTCCTTGCCGGTTGCCGTCTTGGCCAGGTACTGATAAGTTGCCACGGAGCCTCGCCCTCCGTACTGACGGCGTCCGGCGCAACCTTGGCGCGCGACGCCGTCTCCCGCCGCCCCCCGGCTCAGGCCTTCGTTGACCGCATGACTTCTTCGGGCGTGGTGATGCCTGCTCTAACCTTCATCCATCCGTCTTCGCGGAGCAGGCGCAGCCCGCGCGCCACGGCCACGCTCATGATCGTGCCGGAGGAGGCCCGCTCCATGATCTTCTCGCGGATCGGGTCGTCCGCCACCATCAGTTCAAACAGGCCGGTCCGCCCGCGGAACCCGGTGTCGCGACATTTGCGGCAGCCCGCGCCTCGCCACAGTTTCTGGCCCGGCTCCAGTTTGAAGTCGGCCGGCAGGCCCTCGACGTCGGGCTCGTACTCCTCCTTGCAGTGCTGGCAGATCGTGCGCACGAGACGCTGGGCCATGGCGCCCGCCAGCGTACTCGTGACCAGGAACGGCTCCACGCCCATGTCGAGCAGCCGCGTCGCGGCCGAGGAGGCGTCGTTGGTGTGCAAGGTCGATAACACCAGGTGGCCGGTCAACGACGCCTGGATGGCGGCCTCGGCCGTCTCGAGGTCGCGGATCTCGCCTATCATCACCGAGTCCGGGTCGTGACGAAGCACGGCTCGCAGGCCCCGCGCGAACGTCAGCCCCGTCTTGGTGGAGACCTGAATCTGGTTCACGCCCTCCAGGTGATACTCCACCGGGTCCTCGATCGTCACGAGTTTCAGTTCCGGGCTGACCATGGCCTGAAGCGCCGCGTACAGCGTCGTCGTCTTGCCGCACCCCGTGGGCCCGGTCACCAGAAGGATGCCGTGCGGCCGTGCAATGATCTTGCGGAAGACGCCGAAGGTGTCCTCGGCCATACCGAGTTCGGGCAGCGTGTACAGGACGGTCGAGGTCTCCAGGAGTCGCATGACGATGCCTTCGCCGAAGAGCATCGGAATGACGCTCACGCGGACGTCGATAGACCGGTTGCCCACCTGGAACTTGATGCGGCCGTCCTGGGGCAGGCGTTTCTCGGCAATGTTCAGATGGGCCAGAATCTTAATGCGGCTGATGATCGCCGCCTGGAACCGCTCGATCTGCGGCGGCATCGACGCCACGTGCAGGACCCCGTCGATGCGGTACCGCACCACGAGATTGTTCTCGTACGGTTCGACGTGGATGTCGCTGGCCCGTTCGTTGAGGGCCTCCAGGAAGATCTCGTTGACGAGTTTGATGACGCTCGCCTCCTGGGCCATCTCCAGGAGGTCTTCGGTTTCCCGGGCGGCGTCGCCAAAAACCTCGACGTCCTCGGCGCTTACCATCTCGTCCACCGTGTCGCCGCCGACACCGTAATGCGTCTTGATGACCTTGCGGATGTCCTCCTCCGGCGCCAGGGCCGGCTGGATCGTCAGCCCGGTCAGCAAGCGCAGTTCATCGAAGGCGTACAGGTCAAACGGGTCGCTCGTCGCAACGGTCAGCGTGCCGTCGGAGCGGCTGACGGGAACGAGGTTCTTGCGATACACGAGTTTGGCCGGCAGACTGCGAAGGGTCTCGACGTCGATCTCAACCTTCGAGAGGTCCACCAGCGGAATCGACAACTGATCGCTCATGATCCGCAGGAACGACTCTTCGCTGACGTACCCCAGGCGCACCAGCGCGCGGTCCAGGCGCACCCCTTCCTTCTTGCGCAGGTCCATGGCTTCAGCCAGTTGGTCCGGCTGAATCAGGCCTTGCTCCAGCAGTACTTCGACGATGCTCATACGGTGTGCCAACCTCCGCACTTCTTCTTTTGCGTCCGCTTGGTGGCCTTCCCTGGCCGCCAAGACATATCGCAACGACCGTTCGCGGCGGCCTGGGAAGGCCGCCGCGCGGAACGTGCCGACCTCCGCGGCTGCGCACGCCAAGCGCGCTTGGGGCCTCCTCCGCCCATTCTAACCCCCGGCGGCATACGGAGTTCCGAGTTTCTTCCAGTCTGCTGAACGCTCTCGTGGACTCGTTGTTGCATGATTATATCGGCCAGATGCCGCCAGGGGTACCAGTTGGAGTTGGCGGGCGCCTTTTTCCCTTGAAGAAGCCCGATTCTACGCCTATTCTGCCTGCGTTGGACGCTTGCCCGGGGCGCCTCAGGGGAAACGATGAAGACCACCGGCGTTGCCGTTATCGGTTTTGGAACGATTGGCACAGGCGTGGTGCGCCTGTTGATGGAAGACGGCCAGCGCCTGGCCGAGACGATCGGCTGCCGCCTCGACCTCAGGCACGTCTGCGACATCGACTTGGAGCGACCGCGCGACGTCGACGTGCCCCGCGAGATCCTGACCAACAACCCAGACGCCTGCTTCGATGATCCTGAGGTTGCCATTGTTGTCGAGACCATCGGCGGCACAACCGTTGCGGTGGACCTGATGAAGCGAGCCCTGGCCGCCGGCAAAGACGTTGTCACGGCCAACAAGGCGGCGCTGGCGGCGCGGGGAAACGAACTGTTCGAGGCCGCCCGCGCCGCCGGACGCTCCATTAGTTTCGAGGCGTCATGCGCTGCGGGCATTCCCATCATTCGGGCCATCCGCGATGGCCTCATTGCCAACCGCCTGACGGCCATCACGGGCATCCTGAACGGCACGTGCAATTACATCCTGACCCGGATGTCCTCGACGGGGGCGGCCTATGACGATGCGCTTGCCGAGGCCCAGGCCAGGGGCTACGCCGAGACGGACCCCACACTCGATGTGTCCGGCGAGGACGCACGCCATAAACTGGCCATCCTTGCCGCCCTTGCCTTCGAAACGCAGGTCACGCTCGAGGACGTGTACGTCGAAGGCATCGTCGGCGTCAGCCCGCACGACATCATCTTCGGCGCGCAGATCGGGTACGTGCTGAAACTGCTGGCCATCGGCCGGCGGACCGACGACACGCTCAGCCTGCGCGTCCATCCGACGTTCGTGCCGGCCGACAGTCCCTTGGCGAGCGTCTCGGGCGCCGACAACGCCGTGCTGGTCACGGGGCACGCCGTTGGAGACACGTTCTACGTCGGCCCGGGCGCGGGCGAGATGCCGACCGCCTCGAGCATCATCGCGGACCTCGCCGACGCGGCGCTGGGGCGGGCTCAACTGACGTGCAAGAACCTCGCGTGGCCGGCCGGCCGGTGCCCTGCCCTTCGGGTGCAATCTATGGGCGAGATCGCAGCACGCTATTATCTGCGATTCGACGTCCTGGACCAGCCTGGCGTGCTGGCCGAGATTGCCGGCGGCCTCGGGCGGCACGACATCAGTATCGCGTCGGTGCTCCAACATGAGCCGACGCGCTGCGGCTCCGTGCCGCTCGTTATCACGACACATGCTGCGCGCGAAGGCAACATGGAGTCGGCGCTGGCGGAAATGCGCGAACTTCCCACCATGGCCGGCCCGGCCGTCCGGATTCGCATGCTCGAAGAGAAGCGCGAGGCCCGTCCATGAAATACGCCATCGTCATTCCCGACGGTGCGGCCGACCGCCCTTGCGACGCCCTGGGCGGGCGGACGCCTTTCGAGGTGGCGCGATTGCCGAACATGGACTACGTCGCCACCGAGGGGCGGCTCGGCACGGTTCAGACCATACCGGCCGGAATGGCCCCTGGAAGCGACGTCGCCATCCTCAGCCTGCTCGGCTACGACCCGGCCAAGAGTTACACGGGGCGGGCGCCGCTGGAGGCGGCGGCGCGCGGCATCGAGGCCCGGCCCGACGATTGGATCTTCCGCTGCAATCTCGTGACGGTCGCCGACGAGCACATGCTCGATTACTCGGCCGGCCACATCTCCACGCAGGAAGCCGAGGTACTCGTTCGCGCCTTGGAGGAACAGTTCGGCAGCGACACGCTCCGCTTCTATCCGGGGGTTGGCTACCGGCACCTGCTGGTCATACGCGGCGAGTCGTTCAAGGTCCGGACAACACCGCCTCACGACATCATCGGCCTGGCGATCAAGAAGCATCTCCCGAAGGGCAAGAACGCCGCCCGCCTGCGGCAACTGATGGACGCCTCGCGCGACCTGCTGGCCGCACACCCGGTCAATCAGGTTCGCCGCGACCTGGGCGAAAACCCTGCCAGTCAGATATGGCTCTGGGGAGAGGGACAGAAACCCGCCCTCGCCCCCTTCCGTAAGCAGTGGGGCCTGACGGGCGCGGCCATCACGGCGGTGGACCTGGTGCGCGGCATCGCGCGGCTCATCGGGTGGGACGTCATCGAGGTCGAGGGCGCCACCGGCTACTACGACACCCATTACGCCGGCAAGGCCCAGGCCGCCATCGAAGCCCTCAAAGACCACGACGTGGTTCTGGTCCACGTCGAGTCTACCGACGAAGCCGGCCACAACGGCGATACGCGCGAGAAGGTCCGCGCACTGGAAGCCGTGGACCGCGAGGTCGTCGGGCCCCTGCTCAAGGCCCTCGAAGCCACCGACCAGCCGTGGCGGATCCTGGTGGCGCCCGATCATGAGACGCCGCTTGAGGCCCGGACACACGACTCCAAGCCGGTTCCCTTCGCCATGATGGGCGACGCGCTGGAGCCCGGCCGCCGCCAACGCGCCATGACCGAGGCGGCCGCACGCAAGGCAGGCATGCACGTGGCTGTCGGCCACGAACTGATGGAGTATTTCCTGACGCGGTAGGACCTTGCCGTGGTCGAATCTCCGGACGCAGCGCGCCGGCGGCCGTTCGCAGCCACTCCAACGCAGCGCCGCCTCGTGTGGTTCCTGCTGCTGACCGCCTGGACGGCCATTTCGCTGGCCGTCTGGCACCTCCTGCCGACGCGCGCTGTGCCGCGGTTCCCTCGCGTGGAACTCAGGGCCCACGGCGCCTACGACGCAATCGAGGAGGTAGCCGGCCCCGTCTCGGTCCGCCTGCGGGACCTTGGTGTGGTCCGCCTGGCCGGCGTTTCGGAGCCGGAGGAACCGGCGGCTCGCCAGCGCGCTGCGGCTTTCCTCCGACGCCTCCTCCCGAGCGGCGCCGAGGTCTACGTGGAGATCGAGCCGCGCACCCGCGACGCCGACGGCACACCTCCCTTCGCTACGGTCTATCTTCCGCCGAAACACACCGCCCAAGACGGCCGGTTTCCGTACGCCGAGGCGCGACTCGTCGCCAGAACCTTGGTCCAGGAGGGCCTCGTCGGGGTCGATGCCGACCGGCCGTACCGATACCGCGCGGAGTTCCTCCTGCTTCAGAACGATGCCCGGCGCCACGGGCGCGGCATCTGGGGGGCGCAGCCCAGGCAGGCGTGCGCGGCGGGTGTCCTCACCCGCCGCGCGAAGCGGGTGTATGGGCGGCAACGTGGCGAACCTGTGGCGGCGCCTTTGCCCTTGTCCTGCAACCAGCCCAAGCCTACAATATGAGCTTCCGTGAATAAGGGGAGGCTGCGATAGGTGAAGACGGGGGCAGATCAGGTCTACGACGTTATCATCATCGGCGCCGGCCCGGCCGGGTTGGCCGCAGGCATTTACGCCGCACGCGACCGGTACAGAACTCTCCTGCTCGAAAAGAGTGCCCTGCCCGGGGGGCAGATCCTACTGACCGACCGCATCGAGAATTACCCCGGCTACGAAAGTATCACCGGCCGAGACCTCATTGACCACATGGCGAAGCAGGTCGCAGCCTTTGGCGGTGAGATTGTCACGGGCCAGGCCGCAACCGGATTGCACCTGCGGCCGGACGAACTGCTGGAGGTCACCGCCAACGGGGATGAACGCACTTACGTGACGAGGGCTGCCATTCTCGCGTTCGGCAGCCGCTATCGCCAACTCGGGGTTCCGGGCGAGGCCGAGATGCGGCAGGCCGGCCGCGTCAGTTACTGCGCCACCTGTGACGGCCCGTTCTATCGCGACAAGGAGGTGCTGGTGGTCGGCGGCGGTAACACCGCCGTCCAGGATGCCGCCTATCTGGCGAAGCAATTCACGCGGAAACTCACCATCGTCCACCGGCGGCGCGAATTCCGTGCCGATAAGGTCATCGTTGAAGAACTCTATGCCGCCGCCAAGGAAAAGGACGTCGACATCAAGTTGCCTTACGTCATCACCGAGATCGTCGGGAGCGACGACAAGACGAAGATCGATCACGTGACCATCCGCAACGTCGAGACGGGCGAAACCGAAGCGATGCGGCCGGACGGCGTCTTCGTCCTGGTCGGCACGGTTCCCGATTCGCACTTCCTTCGGGGTACCGTCGATATGGACGACGCAGGGTACATCGCCTGCGACCCGCGGAGGTTGACGACGGCGATGCGCGGCGTATTCGTGGCCGGCGACTGCCGCCAGGACGCCCCCATGCAGTTGGTCACCGCCTGCGCCGACGGAGCGCTGACGGCGATGATGGTCAAGGAGTATTTTCGTGAACCGTCTGCCTGGTCGAGGATGGCGGCGGAGCGCGGCCCTGCAGAGGGCTGGTAGGAACTGGAACTCGGACAGAACGGAAACGGAGAAAGCCAATGGCCGGCAACAAACTGGAACTGACCGACGCCAACTTCGCCGCCGAGGTCGAGGGGGCCGAAGGCGTGTGTCTGGTCGACTTCTGGGCCGAATGGTGCGCCCCGTGCCGGATGGTGGCGCCCCTCATCGAAGAACTCGCCGACGAGTACGCCGGCAAGGCCAAAGTCGGCAGCCTCGACTGCGACCCCAACCGCGACACGGCCGCCAAGTTCGGCATCACGGCCATCCCGTCGCTCATCATCTTCAAGGACGGCGAGGAAGTGAAACGCTTCCTCGGCGTCACGTCCAAGGACGACCTGAAAGCGGCCCTGGACGCGGCGCTGGCGTAGATAACCGACGCGCCAAAGCCGCTATGGCAGTCGAACATCCTGGTCCGCGTCCCGGGCCCGGCGCCTGATTGGTCACTGGCAACTCGTCACTTGCGACGGATCGGCAGCCGCAGGGGCGTCGGGGCACGTGACCGGTGGCAAAGGACAAGTGACGTCTCAACGCCAAGGAGCCCCGTCATGCCGCCTCCGACGCGCCTCATCCCAACCGCCCTGCTCTGCCTTGTTGCCGCTTCAGCGCTGGCGGCGGAAACCAGGGAGCAACTGACGGCCAAACTCTGGCCGAAGGAACGTATCCAGGCGGCCCTTGGCGCCATCGAGAAACAAAAAGCCGCCGGCCTCCTGAGCGATGCCGCCTATGCCCGCCGCAAGACGATGCTGCGGAACCGTCTCGCCGGCCGCTTCAAAGCGACCATGCTCTCGGTCACGAACCCGCCGCTCAACTTTATCCAGAACGGCGGCTTCGAGGACATCAACCGCAACTCCCGCCCCAACCGCAGCCGCTGGCTCTGGTGGAGCGGATGGTCGTGGGGAGGCGACTACGAGAACCGATGGGAAGACCGGCCCGCCCACGTCCATTCCGGCAAGTACTCCGCCCGCATCACCTGCAACGGCAAGCCCGGCCGCATCGGCATCATGACGCCCAAACTCCCTATGGTGCCCGGCGCCACCGAGTACGTCTTCACGGTCTGGGCCAAGGGCGAGGGCGAGAACCAGTTGTTTCTGAACTTTGAAGCCGGTGCGCGCGGCACGTTGCGAAAACGGACCGGCACAGACTGGGAACTTGTGACACTCAAGGGCAAGCCCGACGCCGACGCCAAGACTTACGGCCTCTACATCTACGTCACCGGCAAAGGAACCATCTGGCTCGACGATGCCAAACTCGTCCCCGCCGGCGGCGATGCACAAGACTAGCCAGGCATGACTAGCCCCCGCCGGCAGGCGGGGGTACTTGCGAGGAGCGTGCACCATGCGACACGTGCTGACCGCCGTCACGCTGCTGACCTTCTGCCACGCCGCCTTCGGCGACGTCGACCTCTACGTCACCGACACCATGGCCCCCCAGGATAAGTCCATCAAACCTCTGGCTGGCAAGACGACCGCCGTCGCGAAGATGTTCGCCTCGCCCGGCGAGGTGGAACCCGTCAGTTTCGCCCTCCAGCCGAAGGAGCGTCTCACGGGCGTCATGGTCGCCGGCGGCGACCTGAAGGGCCCCGCCGGTACGATTCCCGCCGCAAACGTCCGCGTCCGCTCGGTCGAGGGCTTTCACGGCAAGGGCCGCGACATCCTCATGGACCTCGGCCGCACCTGGGACATGGCCGCCTGGAGCAAGGAACTCTTCTGGGTCACCGTGAAAGTGCCCGACGATGCCCGGCCGGGCGCGTACAAAGGCGTCTGCACGGTGACGAGCAACTCACAAGCGGTCTCGCGGCTGGCCATCGAGTTGGAGGTCCTGCCGATCCGCCTGGAGGAACCGCCCTACGCCCTCGGCTTCAACTACTCGAACCCCAAAGACCCGGCCGCCCTGGAGGTGCACCTCGCCGACATGCGCGACCACGGAATGACCGTCGTCGGCCCGCTCTACAACTTTCACCTGCCCATCACCGACGACGACACGGGCGAACTCGGGGCGTTCATGCAGGCGTACCTCGCGGCCGGGTTCAAGCAGCCCGTGTACTTCGCCACGCCGATGAACCTGTCGATCTCCAGCCTCACCGGCTACGGCACCGTCGACTCGAAACGGTTCCAGCAGAAGTATCTGGAGGTCATGCACAAACTGCACGCCGAGGCGCTCAAACACCCCGTCCCCGTCATCTTCAGTATCGGCGACGAGTTCACCAACAAGGGCGTCAAGGGCGTGGAGTTCGCCGGCAGGCTCGCACGCCTCACCTGGGAAGAACTGCCCGAGATGATCACCACCAGCGACATGAACGGCTACATGGAAGTCATGGCCATGGCCCCGTACCTGAACGTGGCCGCCATCAACAACGGGTGGGACGGCATCGACCATCACAACAAGGGCCGCCGCCTCGTCAACAAGGAGTTCCTGACCGAACTCACGGAAAAAACCGGCGCCATCCCCTGGTTCGTCAACACGGGCAGCGGCCGCTTCTCCTTCGGCCTGTTCTTCTGGAAGATGACCAGATACGGTGTGATCGGCAAGGTCGAATGGTATTACAACCTGCGCAACGAGCGCGGCTCTCTCGTGCGGACCGAGGGAGCAAAGATTTGGCCGACGCTCGACTACGAGCGCAGCCGCGAGGGGATCGACGACCTCAAGTACGTCCTCGCGCTCGAAAAACGAATCGCCGACGCGAAGAAGGCCGGCAAGGCGGCCGCCCAGGTCCGCGCCGCCGAGACGCTGCTCAAGCGGATTGCCGATTCCATCATCGACAACTGGACCGCCTACACCCAAGGCGGCGAAACCTTCCCCGCCGACGGCTTCGACGCCATCGACCCGGCCAAGGCCGCCCAACTCGGGCATTTCAACAGCCTTCGGCACGCCGTCGCCGACCGCATCATCGCCATCGACAAAGAAATGTAGGCCGCGGCGCGCCGCGGCTTCATGGCGCTAGATCGCCGGGACGTTGTCCCGGCCTACATGCACTGCCCGTCATCGTCGCGCCGCCTGCCCCAACAGATGTGTGCCACGGCCGGTCTTGCCCGGCCGTGCGTTCTCCCGGCCTACAATGGCCTCGTCCTTAGAATTCGATAGACCAACTCGGGTCGGGCAATTGCCATGGATCAGGCTCTTCGCCTTCGTCCAGGTACAGATGCTCTTTGGCCCAGGCTTTGCCTTCTTCTTCCGTAAACCCGCCGTCGTCTTTCAGGTCCTCGCCGATCGAGTACAGGATCTTCTTTTCACGCGAGTAGCGGATGGGTTTCCCGTCGAAGTCATCCAGGGGCATGGCATCCAGACAACGCGGAACAAGTTCATCCAGCGAATCAGGCAACCTGCCCGTTTCCGCCTTAAAACATTTCAGGGCAATAAGCGTCTGCGTAGCCGCCAGTTTTGTCTGACCTGCACACTTCCTACTTAGAAACGCACGAGCGTCAGCAGCCAGGAGACAGTACAGCATCCGCCCCACGATGTTGCCGGCAAGGATTTGGTCGATCATCCCGTAGTCACGCCATTCGCGGTGTACCGGAGGTTCGCGCATCTCCATGGAAGCGTAAGGTTTCGAAGCGTTCTCTAGGATAGGCCGGAACGCCTCGGCGAAGAGCCGGCGTGTTTCGTTGGGTTTGAACCTCACACCCAAAGACAACCAGCCGGCCCAGGCCGCTTTTCTCTGCGCTTCCGTGCCTTCTTTAATGTGATTCAGGACATACTTCCCCTCGCGGAACTCCTGGACAACCCCCATTTCCAACTGGTACTCAACACGGGCCGTATCGCAGAGACCTTCCTCATCAGGCCACGATTCCGCCAGTTGCTGCGCGTACCGCCTCAGGCGGTCTGGCATCAAGGTGCACTTGGCGAGCAACCATCGTAGTGTGTGGAGTCCGATTCCTTTAACCGTCCTTCCGATGAAGTAGGTGACCATTGGCCCTTTTGCATTTTCCACGCGATGGCCGAACTGAACGATCGTGATGGCTTCTTGCAGAGCCTCTTCCTGTTTACCCTCCCTCATCAGCGCACAGGCGCGCAGGCCAACGAGATTCGCTATCGGGATAAAGCAATACTGAGAGGACATGTCGCAGTCGATGCCCACAGGTTCTGGAACCTGGAAACCTGGACAGGCCATCGCGCGCCCAAGTAGCGCAAACGTCTCTTTGTTCTTCTCCAGGACTTCGTCTGCCAGTGCAGCGTCCCACTCGGGGCCACACAGCATGCGGTCTAACCGTTCCTGCTTCTTCTTGTTCTCGTCCGCCTCTACCTTGCCGGGCTCCTGCTCGGAAATGTCCTCCGCCTTCTCATCGCCCCCTTGCTGTTTGGGCGGCTTGTAGCCCGGCCAGTCCAGCACCCGGGCCGCCTCAAGCGTGTAGGTAAAGCCGTTCTCCTCCTCAGCAATCTCCGGCCGCTCAAGGATCAGGTCGCTGTCATCGTACGGCGGCTCGTCGCGGCCAATGACGGCCAGGACTATCGGAAGGACGACAAAGAGCACCGTGAGGACAAGAAAGACGAGAGTGCCTGCGACGATGAGAAACGCCTTGTGCCTCCGCTTCACCGCTGGATGTCCTTCCGAAGGCGCCCGATCCCGTCGGCTTCTATCTCTTGAATACACATTTCCACGCGCCACGCAAGCATCTTCTGGGCCGCGCACCGCGCAGCAATCGCTTGCACTGCCCCCCCCTGGAAAGCATCATGGAGCTGGAAGTACCAGGCATCGGGGCTCGGGAGGGGACCCCAAAACGCATTCGGCTATGGCAGCCGAACATACCGGTCCGCGTCCCGGGCCCGGTGCCCCCGAATTGGTGTGCCACGGCCCGTACGGGCCGTGCGTTTTCCCGGCCTATGCCGCCTTGAACTCCGCCAACGTCCCCGCCACGTCGCCGGAGCGGAGCAGCCCTTCGCCAACGAGGATGGCGTGGCAGCCGCAGGCGAGGAGGCGGGAGACGTCGGCGGCGGTCTGGATGCCGCTTTCGGCCACGAGGATGCGGCCAGCGTCGCGGACGCGGGGGGCGAGACGTTCGGTCGTCTCAAGCGAGACGGCGAACGTCGTCAGGTCGCGGTTGTTGATGCCCACGAGCGGCGCGCCGCAGGCGATGGCTTTTTCGAGTGTCGCGTCGCCGTGCGCTTCGGCAAGGACATCCATACCGAGCGACCGCGCGAGCGAGGCGAGGTCCGTCATCTCGGCGGCCTCGAGCGCCTCGGCAATCAGGAGGACGGCGTCCGCCCCGGCCGCCCGCGCCTCGTAAACCTGCACCGGCGCGATGACGAACTCCTTGCGAAGCACCGGCAGGTCCACCGCCGCGCGTACCTCGCGCAGGTGCTGAATCGACCCGCCGAAAAACCGCTCGTCCGTGAGGCAACTGACGGCGTCCGCCCCGCCGTCGGCGTACGCCCGCGCGATCTCGGCCGGAGCGAACGGGTCGCAGATAACCCCGGCCGACGGCGAGCGGTGCTTGACCTCGGCGATGACGCGGACGGGTTCGCCTTGCGCCCGCCGCAGCGCCTCCGCCAGACTGCGCGGCGGCGGCGCATCGCGGCAGGCCGCCTTGAAGTCCGCGGCGCGCGGCGAGAGCGCTGCGATCTCTTCGCGCTTCACGGCCAGGATTGTGTCGAGGACGTTGGGCATAGCATCCGCTCACTTACGCTGGCGGCTAGTCCGCGCCACCGCTCACTTACGTTCGCGGCTAGTGCTGCCGCGTCTCGAACCAATTCGCGCTGCCGCGCGTCGAACCAATCCGCGTGCCCGCTTGATTGCCTGCGGGCCAAGGCATAATATACGGTGAAGACGCGGCAAAACAAGGCGAAGGCGAATGGCCAAGGCCATCGGATGCGTTTCGGGCGGGCTTGACTCCATGCTGGCCCTCTGCCTGATGAGACGCGAGAACATCGAGGTCGTCGCCCTGCACGCGATGCACCTCTGGTATCCCGCTCGGATCGAGCCCGGTGCGAAGCCGCACGCGGTCGACGCCGTCGAGGCGCTCGGCGTCCGTGTCGAGACCATCGACGCCGCCGAGGCCGACCTCGAAATGGTCCGCCACCCGAAGTTCGGCGTGGGCAAGCGGATGAACCCCTGCATCGACTGCCGCATCTGGACGCTCCGGCAGGCCAAGACGCTCATGGATGCCGAGGGGGCGGACTTCGTTTTTACGGGCGAGGTGCTCGGCCAGCGGCCGATGTCGCAGAACCGTCAGGCCATGCAACTCATCGAACGCAAGGCCGGCCTGACGGACCTGCTCGTTCGGCCGCTGTGTGCGAAGCGGCTGGCCCCGACAAGGCCCGAGCGCGACGGCAGGATCGACCGCAGCAGACTCCTGGGCATTGTCGGCCGGTCGCGCAAAGAACAGATGGCACTGGCGCAGGAGTTCGGCATGACGGATTATCCGTCGCCCGCCGGCGGCTGCCTGCTGACCGATGCGGCCTTCGCCCACCGGCTCCGAGAGTTGATGGCACGCAAGGAGCCCACGCCCGCAGACGTGGAACTGTTGAAGGTCGGCCGGCACTTCCGTCTCGACGACGGCACGCTTGTCGTCATCGGCCGCCACCTTGAGGACAATCTGCGAGTTGAACGTCTTTTCCAGGATGGCGACGTGCGGCTCGAACCCGTCGACATCCCCGGCCCCACGACGCTGGTGCGCGGCAGCGCCGGCAATGAGAATCTGGCCACGGCGGCAGCCCTGACCCTGCGTTACACCAAGGCCCCGCCGGGGGAGTTGCAGCGAATGAATGTTACGCCGACAGGCAAGGACACATCCGTCATCGAGGCCGCACCCGCCGATGACGCCCGCGCGAGAGGGTGGATCATCTTACCGGAGGGACCGTCGTGAAGCCGTCCAACCAGGCCGATGCCAAACTGGCAGCAAAGCGCGAAGGCCTTGAGGCGATCCTCAAAGGCCTGCGATCCGTGGCGATCGCCTTTTCGGGCGGCGTGGATTCAACGCTGCTGGTGGCCGAGGCCCGTCGCGTTCTCGGCCGCGACAATGTTCTGGCCGTCACGGCCGACAGCAAAACCTACGTCGCGGAGGAACTCCAGGGCGCCCGGGAACTGGCGGCGCAACTCGACGTGCGGCACACGATCATCGAGACGGACGAACTCGACGTGCCGCACTTTCGGGACAACCCGCCCACACGCTGCTACTACTGCAAGCGCGAACTTTTCTCGACCATGAAAGATGTTGCCGAGGCGAACGGCTTCGCCGTGGTCTGCGACGGCGCCAACGCCGACGACGTCCACGCGTGGCGGCCGGGTCTGAAGGCGGCGGCCGAGTTGGGCGTCCGAAGCCCGCTGAAGGAAGCCGGGTTCACCAAGGACCTCGTGCGATCCCTGTCGCGCGAGTTGGGCCTGGCGACGTGGGATCGCCCCGCGATGGCGTGCCTGGCCAGCCGGTTCCCTTATGGCGAGCCGATCACGGAGCAGAAACTGGGCCGCGTCGCCGCCGCCGAGGCCCTGCTCCGTGAACTGGGCTTTGAGGGCTGCCGCCTGCGCGATCACGAGACGATCGCCCGGATTGAAGTTGCGCCGGCCGACATCGGCCGCCTTACCGGGCACCGCGAGCGCCTGGTCCGGGAACTGAAGGCCCTCGGCTACACCTACGTGGCGGTTGACCTCGAAGGCTACCGCCCCGGGGCGATGGATGAAGTGCTGCCGGAGGGCGGCGAGGCCGAGGGCATCCCGGGGCCAGAGGAGTCTTGAGCCCGTGCGGCAGTTTCTCCTGTCCTACGATTCGGCGTCCCCGGCCGGGGGCGTGGCGCCGCCGAAACTCACGTGGGGCGTCGTGCGTTCCGTGGCCGAGGCGACCTCGAAGAACTCGGCCCGCTGAAAACCGAACATCGACGCCATCATGTTGGTGGGGAACATCTCGCAGCGGTTGTTGTAGTCGCGGACGTTGGCGTTGTAGAACCGCCGGACGGCCTGGATGCGGTTCTCGGTCTCGGTAAGTTCACGCTGCAACTCGAGGAAGTTGTCGCTGGCCTTCAGGTCGGGGTAGCCTTCGGCCAGGGCAAAGAGTTGCCGGAGCGCGCCGACCAGGAAGTTCTCGTCCTGGGCCTGCTCGGCGGGAGATCCCGTCGAGGCCACGGCCCGCGTACGGGCCTCGACGACCCGCTGCAGAACCTCGCGCTCGTGCTTCGCGTAGCCCTTGACGGTCTCAACCAGGTTGGGGATGAGTTCGTAACGGCGCTTCAGTTCCGTGTCGATGTCCGACCAACTCTCGCGGACGTGATTGCGGCCGCGCACGAGGCTGTTGTACATGCCCACCAACACCAGGACGACGACGATAATGGGGATGAAGATGCACGCACACAGGGGCAGGAGCGCAAAGAGCGCCTCCTCCTGTGCGAGGATCGCGAAGGTCGTGTCGATGCCTGCCATCATGTTCGTTCTCCTGACTTCTCGCCGATGCCACGTGCCTTCAGAACGTAGTCCGGAATGCTTCGGATGATCTCCTGTCCGATCGCGAGCAGCCGCTGCATGTTGGCCACGTCGCCATGACCGCCGTCGTAGACAAGCACGAGCGGCCCCTGCATCTCCATCGAGGGCGCCGCTCCGCACCGCAGCAGGTAGTCGATCAATCGTGTGTGGAGAATATCGTATGCAAATCGCCGGTCTTCGCTCTTGACGTGATAGCGGCGGCTGAACTCGTCGCTCTCGAAGTCGATGTCATCGTAGCCCACCCATGACGCGACACGGTCCAGGATATTCTCCCGCCGCATCCGCAGCCGCGGGGCCACGATCGGGATCTGAAGAACCGCCCCCTGGTAGTGATGCGTCGTCTGGTTCTTGCCGCTGCCGGTCGTGTACCGGTAATCGAACGCGATGACGGATCGTCCGTCGCGCTGGCCGCCCATGACGTTCGAGGCGCGTTTCGAGTGGCCGTGCGTGAACAGGTCGAAATGCCCGTAGCGCGATGGCAGGTCCCACGGATCGGCGGCATAATAGCGGAGCCCAAGGCTTGCAGCCAGGCGTGCCATGGCCTCGCGACGCTCGCGGGCCTTGATAATGCCGTAGACGATAGCCACGACGACCAGCGCCGCCATGGCCGCGAACATTAGACATGGGAGCAGTCCGGCAAGCCCGCCGACGAGGACTTCCATCGGTTCCTCCCCTCGGTGCGGCCGGATTATAAGACCGTGGCCCGAAAACGTCAAAAGGAAACGCAGCCCGTACGTGTTTAGCGAGGTGGCACAGCCCTTGGGCCGTGCAGCCGCACTCGGCGCGGCGTGACACACGGCCGCGGCTTCGCCGCTGCCGTGCCACCCTGTTGGTGGCGTGCGGGTTGATTCGCGTGCCCGCGCGCTGTACTATAGCGTCGGCATGAGTGGTTTATTCAGCGACATTCCGGAGATTCTGGCGGACCTGAAGGCAGGCCGCATGGTCGTCCTCGTGGACGACGAGCAGCGCGAGAACGAGGGCGACCTGGTCTGCGCCGCGGAGAAGGTTACACCGGAGGTCATCAATTTCATGGCTGCCCACGGCCGGGGCCTCGTCTGCCTGCCGATGGCGCCGGAGTTCATCGACCGCCTGAGCCTGTTGCCGCAGACCCCCGACAACACCGCCCGCTTCGGCACGGCCTTCACCGTTTCGATCGACGCACGGGCAGGCATCGCCACGGGTATCAGCGCCGCCGACCGTGCCCGCACGGTGGCGGTTGCCATCGCCGACAATACCCAACCGCAGGACCTGGCCCGGCCGGGGCATGTCTTCCCGATCCGCGCTCGGGAAGGCGGCGTGCTCGTCCGTGCCGGACAGACGGAGGGCGCGGTGGACCTGGCGCGTGCGGCAGGACTGAAACCCGCCGGAGTCATCTGCGAGATCATGAAGCCCGACGGCACGATGGCTCGCATGCCCGACCTGACAACCTTCTGCAAGCAGCACGATCTGAAGATGTGCTCCGTGGCCCAGGTCATCCATTTCCGCCACCGTAAAGAGCGGCTCGTCAGGCAGGTGGCCCGGGCGAAACTGCCCACGCGGCACGCCACGTTCGACCTGCTCGCCTACGAGAGCGTCGTGGACGCCTTCCCGCACATCGCCCTGACGCTGGGCGGCATCGGTGTCCAGATGCCCGACGGCACGACGCCCGTGCAGGAAGAGCCCGTGCTGGTCCGCATCCACTCGGAGTGCCTGACGGGCGACGTGTTCGGGAGCCTTTTGTGCGACTGCGGCCAGCAACTCGACACGGCGATGGCCCGAGTGGCGGAGGAAGGCCGCGGGGCGGTCATTTACATGCGCCAGGAGGGGCGCGGCATCGGCCTGACCAACAAGATCCGCGCCTACCAGCTCCAGCAGGAGGAGGGCCTCGACACGGTCGAGGCGAACGAGCGCCTGGGCTTTCAGCCCGACCTCAGGGATTACGGCATCGGCGCCCAGATCATGGTCGAGTTGGGACTCCGGCAAGTGCGCCTCATGACCAACAACCCGCGCAAGGTCGTTGCCCTGGAGGGTTACGGCCTGACGATCGTCGAGCGGGTGCCGCTGGTCATGGAGCCCACTCCACTCAACAAGCGGTACCTCAACACGAAGCGCGTCAAACTCGGACACCTGCTCGACGAGGACTGCCCGTAGCGGTTCACTGCCGCCGTGCAGCAAACACGCCGCCAGGCCCGCAGCGGAAGGCTTCGCCTAACTCAGGACTTCCTGAAGGGCTTGGGGGCTGAGCATGCCGCGGAGTTTGTTGAGCGCGCGGGTTTCGATCTGCCGGATGCGTTCCTTGGTGACGCCGAAGTGCCTGCCGACCTCTTCGAGGGTCTGCGGTCCGGGCATGTCGCCGAGTCCGAACCGCCGCATGACGATCTCGCGTTCTCGCGGCTGCAACTCATCGAGCACCCGCTCGATGTTCTGGCGAACGGTGACGTCGGGCTCGTGGTACGGTTCCTCGCCTTCGAACCGCAGGTCGTGACTCATTTCCAGAAGTTCGTCGCGCCCGGTCATGAACCGCTCGCGGCGGGCGCCCGCCTGCGGCACGGTGCGGGCGAAATTCTTCATGATCGCCCAGGACGCATATGTCGAGAACTTGAACCCTCTGGTGTAATCGAATTTGTCCACCGCTCGGATGAGGCTCATGTTGCCGTCGGATATCAACTCGAAGAAACTGACCTGCGGCCCGACGTGCCGCTTGGCGATGTTCACGACCAGGCGCAGATTCGATTGGATGATGCGGTTTTTTACGCGGTTCGCCTGGTCCAGGAGTTTCTCGATGTCCTCGATGTCCTGGACTTTCGGCACACGGCTTTTCTTGAGCCGCTCCTGAACGCGCACCGCCTTGCACTTCAGATAGTTGTACAGACGGAACAGCGCCTGCTCTTCGGCCTTCTTCAGAAGGGGCGTCTTATACAAGTTCTTGAGATAGATCGGCAGGCCTTTCGGCGGGCTGGCCGCACGCCGGCCATCTCCGTCCATGACCGAAGCGGCGGCGGCATCTCCGAGAATCACGTCGTCGGCGTCCGGCCGCTCGAACTCCGGGCTCGGCATGTAATCGATGGGCTCGCCCAGCAGTTCCTTGGCGCGCTCCTCCGTGATGATGCGGTAAATGCTGGACCGCGTGCGGCAGAAGCGTTTGGCCAGGGCGTGGATGCCGACGCCTCGTTGATGCGACTGGTACATGAGCCGGCGGTCCCGATTCTGAAGCGGCTCGCCGGCATCGGGGAAAAGCCTGGTGCCCGGGTGCTCGCGGTCGTAGTCCTTGATGCTCAGGCGAACCGTTTCAACGGCCCGCCCGAGTTTGCGTGCAATGCGTTTCGAGACCTCGAACAGGCAGCAGTGGCAGAACAGGCTGAGCCTCCTGGCCCGCCGGATGATCTCCCGGCGCTCTTCGGGGGCCAGCCGGCTGAACTTGCCCGCCGCCTGCACCTGCTCGGGGTGACGCGTCGCGAAACGCTCAAGGCTGGACTTGCGGAAGCCGATGCGCAGTCGGCCCCCGGGGCCCATGAACTTCCAGGAAACCAAGCCCGCCTTCCGCCAGCGTTGGATTGTTTTCTCCGAAACGTTGAAGTGTGCCGAGGCCTCTTCGAGCGAGAAGACCGGCTCGCCCACATCCTCGGGGTTCAGTTTCAGGCTCCCGGAGACCGCCTCGACCAACCGGATGAGGTCCTCGCGCAGGGTCTTGCCAGGGAATGCCGTGCCGACATCCCCCCGCGGACGATAGCCCGTGATCTGGTAGCAGACGAATTCGTAAGGGTAGGATCTGGCGGGTTCGGTGAGGCAAACAAGCCTTTCGGCCCGGGTAATCTGGCCGAGGCGCACCTTCGGGGCCAGGTATGTCAACTGCCTGGCGAGATCCGCCATTTCGCCATGGTGGAACTTGGCCATCGGCAGCCCCAACCTCGCCGGTGTGACCGGCCCCCGACCCTGCCTATATACTACCTCACGCCGGCCCCGCGGTCAACACGAAAACACAAAAGTCTTATGCCCTAGGTGTCCACCTTGCCAGCCAGCAACTCACCGGTCACTTGGTGCTGTTTTCGGCCTTTTTCGACCCCAATAAGGGCCTGCCCACGCCCGCGAGGTGCCTGCCTTGTTTCGCAGGGATCCACGGTTGACGAGGGTGCGGCAAGTTTTTATTTATGGCACGGCAGGATGGGGCGAGGCTGAGGGAAGGATGGCCTCACGACCTCACAGAACCACATCGTTGCAGCGGTCGAGGACCCCAACCGCCGTCGTCATGCTGCTGAGGCGCTTGGCGGGGGTTTTCTCGATCGCCCGCATAACAAGATTGGCCACGTCCTCGGGAAGACCGGGCATCCGCCTGCCCAAGGGCACGGCGCGAACGTTCAGGATTTTGTTCAGCGCCTGATGATGCTCCGGGCTCTCAAACGGCCAGTTCCCCGACAGAACCTGGTAGGACACGACACCCCAGGCGAACACGTCCACGCGGTAATCACACGGTTCGCGGCGGAACACCTCCGGGGCGAGCGTCTCGACCGTCCCCATACGCGTGCCGGGAGTCGGCTTGTCCAGCAAGGGCGTCGCCAACCCAAAATCAATCAGTTTGATCTGGTTCTGGTTGGTCACGAAGAGGTTCTTCGAGCAGAAGTCGTGATGCACGAAACGCCTGGAATGCACGTGCTCCAGGGCCGCAGCCGCTTGACGCACAAAAGAAAGCCGGTGACCCTCCAAACGCTTGCTGCCGCCGGTCATCAGGCCTGCCAGCATCACGCCCTCAAGATACTCAAGGACCAGGTACGGCGTATTGCCCAGTTTGCCGTGATCGTAGCACTTGACGACATTCAGATGGTCAAAGGCAGCCGTGATCTGCCCTTCGGTGAAATCCCGGTACTGCGACTCCAGTTTGTCAACGGCCTTCCGGGCCTCCGGCTTGTGAACCTTGACGGCGACGATGCGCCCGGTCGCCTGATCCCTGGCCTTGAAGATCGTGGACATGCTGCCTTCACGGACCACGCCCATGGGGGTATAGCCGGGCAACTCGTTCGGCTGAGCCCCCCGCAGTTTCCGAAGAAGCCGCTTTAGCACGCTCCCCTCCTCGAAGCCCGGAAAGCCAAACCTAAGGCCGCCAACGGCACACGCCGCGAAAAGACATGATGTCCTATTCTACGAACCCACCGGTCCCGCGCCAATAGTTTGCCAATAAATCTTCGCGCCCGGCCGGCGCCCGTCCCCCTCAATCGCAGTAATCGACGAGCGACGCAATTTCGCTCCGCAGGTCGCGCCGGGGAACGATTCGATCCACGAAGCCATGCTCAAGCATGAACTCGGCCGTCTGGAAGCCCTCAGGCAGATCCTGCTTCATCGTCTGGCGGATAACCCGCGGTCCCGTGAAACCGATCATGGCCCCCGGCTCTGCCAGAATGATGTCGCCGAGTGAACCGAAACTCGCCAGGACCCCCGCCGTCGTCGGGTGGGTCATGACGGCTATGTACAGTCCTCCCGCCTGGTCAAACCTGGCCAGCGCGGCACTGGTCTTGGCCATCTGGGCCAGACTGAGGATGCCTTCCATCATCCTGGCCCCGCCGGAGGCACAGCAGATGACGAGCGGCAACCCCAGTTCCGTAGCCGTCTCGATGGCCGCCGTAATCTTCTCGCCGACGACCGAGCCCATCGACCCCATGATGAAATTCGCGTCCATCGCACCCAGGACGACCGGCCTGCCCCTGATGTACGCCCTGCCCACAACGGCGGCGTCGTAGAGGTTGGTTTGTCGCTGCGCGTCTGCCAGCCGCTCGATGTAACTCTTTCGGTCGCCAAACCCGAGCGGGTCGGGAGACATGAGGTTCGGCAGATACTCCTCGAAACTATCGGTGTCGGCCAGCATGGCAACCCGCTGCTTCGCACCCACCCGGAAATGGTACGCGCACTCGGGGCACACGTGGAGGTTCTCTTCCACCCGTTTGCGGAAGACCATTTCCTCACAGCCAGGGCACCGCAGCCACAGGCCTTCGGGAATATCCTTTTTCTTCGTTCTGCCGTTGATCGCCATACCACACGTCCCGCGACGAGGCGCCCGCCACGGCGCCTACGATTCCAACCCTGCTGCGGCCGCCTGGCGAAGGTCGGCGATGCTGCGGCCGTAATCGCCGTCGGCGGCGCCGAAGACGGCCGTTCCGGCCACGAACACGTCGGCTCCGGCCGCCGCCGCTTCTGCAATGGTGTCGGTACAGATGCCGCCGTCCACTTCGAGCCGCTGCTCGTCGGTCAGCCAGCCTCTTACTTGCCGAATCGTCGGCAGGACCTCGGGCAGGAACCTCTGTCCGCCGAAGCCTGCGTAGATGGTCATCAGCAATACCATCTCGACATGCGGCACGGCGCGCTTCACCAGGTCCAGCGGTCCGTCCGGATTGATCGTGATCCCGGCCGCGCAGCCCAGTTCATGAATGCGGTCGGCCAGCGCCTCCGGCTCACTCGCGACCTCCGCATGGAACGTGATGTTGTCTGCCCCCGCCTCAGCAAACGCCTGGATGTACCGGGCAGGTTCGCTGAGCATAAGGTGCACGTCCAGAAACAGTTCCGTCACGGCCCGCATCTTCTCGACAACCACAGGGCCGATGGTCAGGTTCGGCACGAAGTGGCCGTCCATGCAATCGACGTGGAGCAGGTCGGCGCCGCCCTGCTCGACCCGGGCGATCTCGTCGGCCAGGTGAGCGAAATCCGACGCCAGCACCGACGGGGCAATCGCCGGCCGCGCCAACTGATGGAGCGAGTGTTTCACGCGGCACCCTCGTTCGGCGCCAAACCGCCCGGCCGCCAACTTGTCCGGCATTGCTTCACCGCAGGCGCTGAGGCGGAACCTCAGGCCTCGTCGATGAGTTCAATCGTCTTGAAGGGCTTGCCTTCGAGAAACTCGAGGCTTGCGCCGCCGCCGGTCGAGATGTGCGTCATCTGCTCGGCCAGTCCGAACTTCTCGACAGCGGCAGCCGTGTCGCCGCCGCCCACCACCACCGTGCCCTGCTTGGCGACGCGAGCCAGAACCTCACAGATCTCTCGCGTGCCGCCGGCAAACGGGACCATCTCGAAGACACCCATCGGGCCGTTCCAGATCACCGTCTCCGCGTCGGCCAGTTTCTCGCGGTACAGTTCCGTTGTCTCCGGTCCGATGTCGAGGCCTATCCAGTTGTCCTCCATCTCGGGGCCCTGGACGTCGGTATCCGTGTCGGTCGAAAACTCCTTGCCGGTCAGGTGATCCACGGGAAAGCAGACTTCGGCCGCACTCGTCTTGATCATTTTGAGCAGTCTCGCGGCCTCGGCAATGATGTCCCTCTTCTTGCCGTGCTTCTTGACTTCGCGTTCCACCTTGGACTTGCCCGTATTCTCGCCGCGGGCTGCCATAAACACATAGGCCATGGCGCCGCCGACGAGCAGCCTGTCCACCTTGCCGAGGAGGTTCTCGATAACCCCGATCTTGTCGGAGACCTTTACCCCTCCCAACACGGCCACAAACGGGCGGTCAGGATTCTCAAGGGCGCCGCCCAGGAACCTCAGTTCCCTTTCCATGAGGAACCCAATGGCCCGTGTGCCCTGCGGCATGAGCGACGGCACGCCGTACGTTGACGCATGCTTGCGGTGAGCCGTCCCGAAGGCGTCGTTGACGTACAGGTCCGCCAGGTTGCAGAGCACCCGGGCGAAATCGCGGTCGTTTTTCTCCTCGCCGCCGTGGAACCGAAGATTCTCCAGAAGCAGCACCTGGCCGTCGGGCAGGTCTGCGGCCGCCTTCCGGGCCTCGGGCCCCACGCAGTCGGGCGTAAAGCCGATGTCGCATTCGAGCAGTTCGCCGAGCCGGACGGCCGCCGGCTTCAGGCTGAGTTTCGGATCCACCTTGCCCTTCGGCCGTCCGAGATGGCTCATCAGAATCACGCGGGCGCCGGCGTCGGTCGCGCAGCGGATCGTCGGCAGTGCCATGCGGATACGGCGGTCATCGGTAATGGCCAGGTCATCGTCGAGCGGCACGTTGAAATCGACCCGCACGAGAACCCGTTTCCCCTTCATGTCGAGTTGGTCGAGCGTTTTCTTCGCCATGACAGACCTCCTGTCGGCCTGACACTGATCGGGGGCGAGCCGAATGCCCGCCCCCGTGTTCACCCATAGCGCCCGTCTCAGACGGTGGCCAACATGGTTGCAAGGTCGGCCATGCGATTCGAGAAAGCCCATTCGTTGTCGTACCAGGAGCAGACCTTTACGAACGTCTCGCCGAGGACCATCGTCGCGCCCGCGTCGAACAGGCTCGAGACGGTTGTGCCGATGACGTCGCTGGAGACGATGGGGTCTTCGGTGTAGCCGAGAATGCCCTTCAGGCTGCCTTCGCTGGCCTTCTTCATGGCGGCATTGATCTGGTCGGCCGACGCCGGTTTCTCAAGTTCCGCCGTCAAGTCCACGATGCTTCCGACCGGGGTCGGTACGCGCAGGGCAAAACCGTTCAGTTTGCCGTCCAGTTCCGGAATAACCTTGCCGACGGCCTTGGCAGCGCCGGTCGTCGTCGGGATGATGTTCAGCGCCGCCGCCCGCGCCCGGTGCAAGTCCTTGTGGATCATGTCCAGGATCTTCTGATCGTTCGTGTAGGCATGGCACGTTGTCATCAGGCCGCGCTTGAGGCCGAACGTCTCGTGGAGCACCTTGGCAACCGGCGCCAGGCAGTTCGTCGTGCAGGAGGCGTTCGAGACGATCTTGTGCTCCGGCGCCAGCGTCTCGTCGTTGACGCCGATGACGACGACGGCATCGACCTCGTCCTTGGGCGGGGCCGACATGATGACCTTCTTCGCCCCGGCCGCCAAGTGCTTCTCGCATCCCTCGCGGGTCCTGAAAACGCCGGTGCACTCGAGCACCACGTCGGTCTGGCGGTCGGCCCAAGGCAGTTTGGCCGGGTCCTTCTCCGAGGTGACGGGGATGCTCGTCCCATCGACGACCAGCATCTCGCCCTCGGCTTTGACATCGCCCTCGAACCGACCGTACACGCTGTCATACTTCAGCAGGTACGCGAGCGTTTCGGTATCCGCCAGGTCATTGATGCCGACGATGCTGAACTCGTCCTTTCGCGCCCACATCGTCCGAAACACGATGCGGCCGATGCGGCCAAATCCGTTGATGCCGATGTTGCTTGCCATCCAAACAGCCTCCTTATCTGGGAACACGTCCGCGTGTTAAAACGCATCCTGCCGCGCGCGACGACCGCCGGCACAGCAGATGCTGAAACCAATCGTTCGCCTCTTATATTGCCGGGTTTCGGTCCTGTCAAGGCATTTCCGGCCCGGACCCGAGTAGCCGCACGCCATATCGAAACGCCACCTTGACGCGCTTGGAAAAATCGGCCATAGTAGGTGTATGGCAGTGCTGGCCGCCCGCGAGGAAGTCTCTGACGTGAAGCCAATTGCTTCCGTTTCGGTTTTGGTGAAGCAGGCCGGCTCGGCGGTCGCCGAGGCGCTTCACCAAGGTCTTCGTGACACCGGCTTTAAGGTGATTGCCGCCCCTACGGCCTACGATGTCGTCGTGGAAGCGGAACGGGCCGCCGGCGCCGTCGAGTACGTGCTCCTGGGTGTTGACCATTTCGGTCCGGGCGAATTCCGGCTGATTCCCCTCGTGCGTCGCGAATGGCCTGAGACACTCCTGGTCGCGTACCACTCTCCCGGCTTCGAGCACAAAGGGCGCATCGCCGAACTGGTGGGAGCCGACACCGTTCTTTCGACGGCCGACGACGTGTCGCGTTTCCTGGCGCCTCTGGCCTCACGCAACGGGGCGCAGGCTGCCGTCCCGGCGCCGTCATCCGCGCCGCCTGCGCCCGCTGCAAGGCCCGAACCGACCGAACCCACGTCCGATACGGTGCCGCCGGGGCGGGCAGGTGAGCCACAGGCCGCAAGCGCTGCGGCGCCGCCAACGCCACCGCTGGTCGAATCGTATCTCGCAAGCGTCCGAAAGGCAGAAAAGACCCCCGAGCCACAACACAAGTCGCATCCTGAAACGCAACAGCCGACAGATGCTGTCGAGAACCTCGACGGCGACGAGGAATTTACAGGGGCCAAGATCCTCGGAACGATCAAATTGACCGACGAGGAACTACGCACCTTGCTCGGTGAGGAAAACGAGACGTGACCCGGCAACAGAGCGCGACTCACGTGGCCGATTCGAACGGCGCCATCGTTTTCGTCTGCCGCGACCCCGGCCGCCGTGGGCTCGTCGAACGTCTCGTTCAGCCTCTCCGGACGCACGCTGCGGCGGTGAACGCGCTGCTGGCTGTCGCAAGGACGGCGCCGAAGGCCGTCCTTCTGAATCTTGAAGATGTCGCAGGATCGGAGCACGACGTGCTGGCGGCCCTGCAACGCTGCCGGCCGCACGTGCCCGTCTATGTCCTCGTCGCGCCCCAGGACGAGCCACTTGCCCGCAAACTCGTGGCCGAGGGCGCCACCGACTACTTCGTCCTGCCGAGCGACATCCGGCGCCTGCCGAGCCTCCTGAAAGCGGAGGTCAAGACGACCTCGCGCGCCTCCTCGGCGCCTGTTGCGGACCGACGGGCGGCCGGGTTGTTCCGCGCCGCGTGTGCCCTGGCGGAACTGGCCGTCTCCCAACCGCAGCCGCTGTTTCGCGACGGCGCGATGCTGATCCTTCGTGCGCTGGGCGCACGGCAGGGGTGTGTCTTTTCATGTGGCGCAGAGGCGGGCTGCCTGGAGCGCGTCGTGATGTTCGGCGACATCGGCCCTGACGGTTCGGCGGGGGTGGAGGTCGAACGCGCCGCTGCCGAACGGGTGCTTCGAACCGGCGAGGCCCTCCTGCTGGAAGCCGGAACCGCAGGGGCCGCGCCGCCTGGATTGCTCTGTGTGCCCGTCCGCGATGCCGACACAACCTTCGGCGTCCTCTGCGTTACCGGCAAGACCGACGGAACCCCTCTCGACCGCAGCGACTGCCATGCCGCGGCGGCCCTGCTGGATGTGCTTGCCCACTTGTATCGGTCCGCCCTTCTGAGGAACGAGTACGCGCGGCTCGCTTTGCGCGAGGTCGGCACAGGGCTGCTCAAGGCCGACCCGTTTCTGACATGTCTGGAAGCCCAGATATCCCAAGCCGAGGGTCTACGTGCGGAAGTCGGCCTCCTGCTGCTCGAGCCTCAACCCGCCGTGCCGGCGCAAGAGGGCCAAGTCCTGCAGCGGCTGGGCGTCGCCATTCGAGCCGCCCTGGCAGAAGGCTGGGAGGCCGGCTGCCTTGGCACCGCTCTCTACGCCGTGGCCGTGCCGCGCGCGTCGCAGAACAAGTCGCGCGACGAGACAGAAAATGATTTCTACGGCATCGCAGCAGCGCGCCTGGCAGCGGTCGGTCCGCGAGTCGATGCCCGGCTTCGGTTGCGTACGGCCCTGGCTGTGTTTCCGCGCGACGGGGCTACCGCCAGGGCGCTTGTGGCTGCGGCCGAGGCCCGTTTGGCGGTACCCGCCTGATCTTGCGTCGGCGACCCGTACGCCCCCGCGCCAAATCAATCGCAGCGTGCGGTTCTATTCCGCCCGTTTCGTATGGTGGCGTTCAACGAGCCCCTTGACCGCCTTGCCGACGCCGTCGGCGAGTTCCGAGGGCCCCGTTCGCACAATGCTCTTGACGATGCCGGTTACCATCGCCACGCCCAGTACGCGGTTCGAACTGGTGTCGATGACTTGAATCTGTGCCGTCAGGAAGGGGTTGACGCCGAAGCCGACGGCCCTGAGGGAAGACCCGCCGGGGTCAAAGTCAACGAATTTGCCGCGAATGAGGAGCCCGCCCCTGGTCGGCGCGCCTCGGGCAGCGCTGCCGAACATCTTCGTCTCGGCGAGTCTCCTCACAACCGCCGTCTGCACCAGGCCGGCAAGACTCGACGGAACCACACCAAGCATGGGCGACGTGTCGAACGTCTCGACGCCGACCGTCGTGAACCGGTCGAGGGTGCTCGAACCGCCCAGGCTTTGCACCTCGTAGTACCGCGCGCTGGCCCCCACAACCGCGCCGCCGGCCTGTTTCAGGGCTGAGCCGCACCCCGAGGCCACCACCAGGGCCAAGACTGCCACTAGAAGCATCCGTTTCATGCGTGTCTCCCTTTCTCGAACGCGGTCCGTGAACCCACACCCATCATAGTACCCGCCCTGGGTCCGATGCAAGGAAATGCGAGGTTATTGGACTACCCCGCCGCCGGCGCGTACAATAGTGCCGTTCACGTTGAACTGTTGGAGGCTATAGCGCGGTGGGTCTCCCGACCCACCGCGCTCCAGTGGTGACCTTGCCGCTCCTGCGGGCGCGGCGGGTCGGGACACCCGCCGCGCAATGTGCTACAAGCAATCGCGAATTGCTCCAGCCACGCCGCACGGGCAGAGACAGCCGCATGGCCGAGACAAACCAGAGCAAGTACGTTACGCGCTCCGGGCTGAAACTCCAGCATGCCCTCGACACGTTCGCCATCGACCCCTCAAACGAGACGTGTGCCGACCTGGGCAGCCACCAGGGCGGCTTCGTCGATTGTCTGCTCTCTCGCGGCGCCGCCCGGGTCTACTCCGTTGACACCTCCTACGGCACGCTGGCGTGGAAACTGCGCAAGGATCCGCGCGTCATCGTCATGGAGCGGACAAACGCCATGCACGTCACCGTGCCCGAACCCGTGGACCTCGTGACGATCGACGTCGGCTGGACGCGCCAGCGGCACGTCCTGCCGGCAGCGCGGCGTCTGCTCAAACCCGACGGCCGCATCATCTCGCTTGTCAAACCCCAATACGAGGCCGCCGAGACCCAGCGTGAGGCCGGCGTGGTTCCGGAGCGCAACCTCCAGGCCGTTCTTGCTCGCGTGCGCATCGACGTTCAGGGGGCCAGCCTTGAGTTGCTCGGTGAAACACGGTCACCACTTCGAGGAGGCGGCGGCAACGCCGAATTCCTGTTCCTCCTGGCGCTGCCGACGTGAAGCCGAAGCGCGCCGACGGGTTCACCGGCGTCCTATCCGTCCTGAGGCGGCAGCGGAACGTACGGCTCGGCCAGCAGCCGCTCGATGCGATCCGCCAGGACCGCTTCGCGCCCCGGCGGCAGGTCTTCGAACACGTCGCGCACAACACCCTGGCGGTCCATCAGCACGATCGTCGGGACGTCGCCCATGACGGTTGCGTTCTGTCGGAGTTCCTCCCAGAGGACGTCCGGGCCGATCGCCAGGATATAGGGGATCCTGAACTCGCGCCGAAACGCCTCGGCCGCACGCGTCGCCTGCACCATATCACGGGTCTGCTCGTAAGCCAGTCCGAGGATCTCAAAGCCCTCGCCGCGATACCGCTCGTGCAAACTCACGAGCAGCGGCGCCGAACGTCGACACGGCGAAGACCACGTTGCGAACAGGTCGAGCAGCACCACCTTGCCCGCCAGCGACCGGAGGGTGACTTCGCCGTCGTCGATCCTCGGCGCCGACGTGAACTTCTCGAACCGAAACAACATCAACGGCTCCGGTCCGCCGTCCAAGTCGGGTTCCGTGTCCTGGCCGTCGCACCCGACGACCAGGAATGTCAGCAGGGGCAGGAGCATCGCCCCGACGATGTGCCCGCCGGTCATGGTTGCTTCGGCTCCTCATCGTCGCGCACTTTGAACACACAGTAATCGCCGCACATCGAGCACACGTCGCCGTGCTCCGGGCGGCGCGCCTCCCGAAGTTGCCTGGCCCGCGCGGGGTCCATCGCTTCGGCAACCTGAGCCTCCCAGTCGCGCCGGCCCCGGGCCTGGCTCAGGCGGCGGTCCCACGCGCGCGCCTCGTCGCGGCCGCGGGCAACGTCGGCGGCGTGGGCGGCGATGCGCGCGGCGATGACGCCCTCGCGGACGTCCTCCGGCCGCGGAAGACCCAGGTGCTCGGTCGGCGTCACGTAGCAGAGGAAGTCCGCGCCGGCCATCGCCGCCACCGCCCCGCCGATCGCGCTCGTGATGTGGTCGTAACCCGGCGCCACGTCCGTAACAATCGGCCCGAGCACGTAAAACGGCAGGCCGCCTGTCAGGTCTTTCTGAAGGCGGACCTGGGCCTCGACCTGGTCAAGCGGCACGTGGCCCGGTCCTTCGATCATGACCTGCACACCGGCCTCGACGGCGCGGCGTGCCAGTTCGGCCAGAATCATCAGTTCCTCCACCTGGCAGGCGTCCATGGCGTCGGCGATGGCTCCCGGGCGCAGGCCGTCTCCCAGGCTCAAGGTCACGTCGAATTCGCGGGCCATGTCCAGCAGTTCGTCGAAGCGTTCGAGGAGCGGATTCTCCTGCCCGTGTCTGCGCATCCAGTGTGCCAGGAACATCCCCCCGCGACTCACGATGCCGCACACCCGCCGCCCAAGCGCCTCGGACTCAACGATCCGCCGCGCCACGCCGCAGTGCACCGTCACGAAGTCCACACCGTCCTGGCCGTGGCGGCGGACGCTGGCGAGGATATCGTCGGCGGTCATCTTCGCGATGTCGCCGCCGGTCCGGGCCGCCGCGGCCGCAGCCTCGTAAATCGGAACCGTGCCGACGGTCAGGTCGCATGCGTCCATCAGTCGTCGGCGGATTTCGGGAATATCGCCGCCCGTCGAGAGGTCCATGATGGAATCGGCGCCGGTCTGGCGGGCGGCAGCCAACTTGGCGAGTTCCATCTCGACGTCGGCGTAGTCGGGGCTGGTGCCCAGGTTGGCGTTCACCTTGACGCGCAGTCCCCGGCCGACGCCCATGACGCAGGCGGCACGCCGGTTCTTATTGAGCGGAATGGTCACGCGGCCGTCGGCCACGTCGCGGCGAAGTTGTTCCACGTCGCGCCGGTCCGCCTCGGCTACCTGCCGCATGGCGTCGGTGACCTTTCCCTGCCTTGCCAGTTCCATCTGTGTCATCTTGGTGTTGACTCCGTTTGGTCTGCTTGCGTCCTCCGGCCCGTGGTTCCTTGCGAACCGTGTGGTTGGCGGCTGCCTTGGCGCGGGCAGTTGTCGCGCGTGTTTTCTTCGTGGGCGGACGGGGTTTCGTCTCGTCCTCGCCTCGCAGCGTCTTGAGGTATTGTATCTCCTTGTCGGTCAGGCGTCGAGCCTCACCGGCGCGGAGGCCGCGAATGCCGATGCGGCCGATCCGTGTCCACACCAATTCGCGGACGGGATGTCCGAGGCGTGCCAGCACCCGGCGGATCTGCCGGTTACGGCCATCCCGGAGCGTGATGCGCAGCGTCGAGCAAGACCGTCCGCGCTTGACAACGTGCACCTCGGCGGCCCGCGCCCGTCCCTCGGCCAAGTGGACACCGCGGACCATGCGGCGGATGTCGGCGGCCGTGACGCGTCCCCCGACGGTGGCCAGATACGTCTTCGGCACGCCGTATCGCGGATGGGTCAGGCGATTGGCAAACTCGCCGTCGTTCGTCATAAGGAGCAGACCCTTGGACGCTACGTCGAGCCGGCCCACGGGGAACAAGCGGACCCTGCTGGCGCGCACCAGATCAATCGGCCGCACCCGTCCTGCCGGATCGTAGTTTGTGCAGACGACGCCCTTCGGCTTGTTCAGGATCCAGTACTCCAGGCGCTCGGGGCGGAGCCGGCGACCATCGAGACGGACGTCCTGGGTGCCGAGGTCAGCCTTCACGCCAAGGGTTGTTACGACGTGGCCGTCCACCATGACGCGGCCGCCGGCAATGAGTTCCTCGCAGGCCCGCCGCGAGGCCACCCCCGCTCGGGCCAGGAGTTTCTGAAGCCGTTCCAGCGCCATGGTCGTCCTACTGGGTCGGGGCCTTGCCGGGGGGCGCCGCCGCAAGGACCGTCAGTTTCTCGGCCGCCTCGAAGACGTACTCCGAGGCGTCGGCGGGCACCAGCACGGTGTCGCCCGCCCGGATCGGCATGCTCCGGCCGCCCGCCACGAGGTGTGCCGCGCCGGCAAGGGTGATCAACGCGACGTACGCCCCGCCCGTCTCTGCCGCCCAGGGCCGACCGTCGAGTTGGATGCGACTGACGCTGAAGGCGTGGCAATCGGCGAGGTGTTCGATGAGCAGGCCGGTTTCATTGGCCGTCCTGCCGCTGCCTCCCGAATCCGGTTCCTCGCCGGCGAAGTTGATCGTCTCCAGGGCGTCGGCAACGTGGAGTTTGCGGGGCTTGCCGTCGAGCCCCGGCCGGTTCCAATCGTAAAGCCGGTAGGTGATGTCGGAGTTCTGCTGGATTTCGGCAAGCACGATTCCGGGCCCCGCGGCATGAACGTGTCCGGCGGGTGTCCAGATGAAGTCGCCCGGCCGGACGGGGCGAACGGTCAAGAGGTCCTCGATGGTTCCCTGCCGGAGTGCGGCGGCGAAGGCCTCGCGCGTCACGCCGTCGGCGAGGCCATCGACGATCCACGCGTCGGGCTCGGCCTGCAAGACGATCCAGCACTTCACCTTGCCTTTCTCGCCGCCGTGATGAGCCGCCGCGTAGTCGTCGTCCGGGTGAACCTGGACGCTCATCCGGTCGGAGGCGTCGATGAACTTGACGAGGATGGGGAACCTGTCGGCGGCTCCGCGTGCGAGTTGCCGGCCTCCGAGAATCGCCTGGGCGTGCTTCTCGAGGACCGATCGCAGGGTTTTGCCGGCGAGCGGTCCGTCGGCCACGGTGCTGTGCCCGTGTGGATGGTCGGCCAGTTCCCAGGATTCGCCGATGGGTTTGCCTTCCGGTAGCAACTTGCCGAGCAGGTCAGCCAGGCGGCGGCCACCCCAGACCGTCTCCTTGAGGACCGGCCGCATCTTCAGTGGGTGCACAAGTTTCTCCCTGTCGGTCTGGCAACATCCTCGGAGCGACTGAATGAGTTTACCACAATCGGCATTGGGCGGAAACCGTTTTCGTCCCGCGCGGTTCCGGGCAATCCGGCCGATCCCGCCGGCGAGCACCGGGGCGGCTCATTGGCGAAGACCGGTCATGGACACCGCTACCGGCACGATAGCCCCGACCCCGTCCTCAAAGACCACGGCAAGAACGGCGCGCACGCGGCCAGCAGATGGCGCAAGGCGTACCTCAGGGAGCGGCAGAAACGGATGAAGTGAGCACGTGGTAAGCGGTAGATGCGTTTGCGAATCGCCAGCGGATAAGAGACTGTTTCATATCCCTTGGGTGGCGGGCCGGCGTCTCAGTCCTCCCGTTTGCGCCTCGCGAGCACGCCCAAACCGCCAAGGGCCAGCAGCGTCAGTGCCGCAGGCTCAGGCGTCGCAAAGATGTACGCCGAACCGGTACTACTCCCACCGTCGTCATCAAATTTGGCTCCGGCGATGCCGTGAGCCCCGCTGACGGCAACCGAGAAGCCAAGCCAGTCCGTTGGAGCGCCGTCCGAGGCGACCATCTTGTCCTCGATCTGATCGCCGGTCGCCACGTCAAACAGGTAAGCGGAGCCGGAATCGTTTCCCGCGTCGTCGTCCTTGTATGCCCCGACGACGGCAAGGTTGCCGCTGATGGCCACCGCGCAGCCGAAGTAGTCCGAGCCGGCTGCATCGCCGGCCGTCAACTTGAGCAGTTGGGCGCCGGTCTCCACGTCAAACAGATAAGCGGAACCGGAATTCATCGGCGTGTCATCGTCCTGGTATGACCCAACAATCGCAACGCCTCCGCTGATGGCAACGGCGTAGCCGAACTTGTCCCCGCCATACGCGTCGGGGGCCAGCAGTTTTCTCAGTTGGGCGCCGGTCGTCACGTCAAACAAGTAGGCGGAGCCGGAGGAAGTGCCGTTGTCGTCGTTTTCGGGTGCGCCAACGATGGCAACACCGTCGCTGATGGCCACCGAGCGGCCGAAGTTGTCCCCGAACGCTCGGTCGAGGGCCGTCAGTTTTCTCAATTGGCCGCCGCTCGCCACGTCGAACAGGTAGGCGGAGCCGGCGTTGCTGACCCCGCCGTCGTACTCGTACGCGCCGACAATGGCGCGGTTGCCGTCGATTGCCACCGAACAGCCGAACTCATCGCCGGAGGCAGTGTCGGTACCCGTCAGTGCGCGGAGGTAAGCGCCGCTCGTCACGTTATACAGATAGGCCAGGTCAGCCCCCGGCGCCCCGATGACGGCGATATCGCCACTGACGCCCACCGACGTGCCGAACTTGTCCCCACTGGCCGCACCCGGCGCGGTCAGTTTGTGGTCCGGGAGGCCGCCCGCCAGGCCGAACACGTAGGCCGATCCGCAACCGCCGGCGGGGGTATCGTGGTCAGGCGCGCCGACGACGGCAACACCGCCGCTGATGGCCACAGACGTGCCAAACTTGTCGCTGGTCGTCGGGTCGGGTATCACCAACTTGGTCTCGTCAAGCATTGCGGCGTCGAGAGGTGACACCAGAGCATACGCCAGTGCGACGACAAACAGGCCGGTTGCGACTTTGAGGTGCGTGCGCATCGTACCCGCCTCCTCCCCTGTTCGGCGGGCGTCGAGACAGCGGACGCCCTGTAGCCAGACCCCTCCAGATTAGGGCGCGCAGGGTGTAGACCGATCCGGACGATCAGACATGGTACTTCCCCCGGGCGCTACTTACGACGTCGAGAGAGACATCCCTCGCTCGGCGGAGATTATACACCAAGATTGGGGGTTTGTCAAATCGGTCGGGCGATTATTTTGGGTTCATGGCCGTTTTTCGGGGGTTTCAGCAGAACTGCGTGCTTACTACAACGCCATGTGGCGTGGTTGCGGCAAGTGGCTACGGCTCAGGCGGCGCCGGCGGGAGGTTCTTGTCCGTGAGGCCGATCTCGTGGGCGATATCGCGGAACTCGTTGTGTGAGATGTCTGCCAGATGCCGGCCGCGCTCACGCAGTTTCTCGTTGAACTTTACGGCCTTCTCCTGCATGACGTCGTGCGTCTCCTCGCTGCCGCCGAACAACTGGTAGTTGTGGCCGCGCGTAATGCGAAGGTGCCCGTCGTCGTTGTCGCGGCCGACGCCAAGCAACCAGGCCTTCTTCTCTTGTTCCTTCGGCTCAACCATGACACCTCGCCTGGCTACGGCGCGCCAGCGCACCTGCAACCACGGCCTGACTCGGCGATTCCCCACCTCGCCGCCGTATTATTACCCGATTCGCGCCGATGCGTCAAGGCGCCACCGCCCTGGGCGCGCCACAAAACCCTTGTATGCCCTGCCCTGGGGTTCTAGAATACGGGTGGCCGGCCGCCGTGGGGTTCCGGCCGTGTTTTTGGGGTTCTGGGCATGCCGTACGAACTTCTCATCCAGGACTGGTTCAGCGCCGCGCACAACCTGCGTGAGTACGAGGGCAAGTGCGAGAAACTGCACGGCCACAACTGGCGGGTGGACGTGCGGCTGGAGGGCGACCATCTCGACAACCAGGGGATGGTTCTCGATTTCAAAGAAGGCAAACGGATTTTGGCCGAGGCGCTGGAGCCGTTCGACCACGCCTACTTGAACGAGGTGGCGCCGTTCGACGGGCTGAACCCCTCAAGCGAGAATCTCGCTCGCGTCATCGCCGAAGCCGTCGCCAAGCGGCTCCCCGAGGGAGTTCGCGTTGCCGGCGTCACAACATGGGAGTCGGACCGCTGCGCCGCCAGTTACACTCCCGA
>CAZIJC010000021.1:0-41523 GCA_964539385.1 uncultured Anaerolineales bacterium
TGGCCGAACTGGGCCAGTTCACCAGCGTTTTGAGCCTGACGTTCCGGGTCCTGTCGGCATAACAGCGTCCGCCTTCGCCAAGGCTATGGCGGACATGAAGGAGACGCGACGATGAGCGCGAAACTTGGCATGGAAGCGAAACTCTACCGCAACACCGGCTCCTACGAGTCGCCGGTCTGGGCCGAGGTCGAAAACGTCAAGGACCTGGCGCTGAACCTTGAGGCGGGCGAGGCCGACGTCACCACCCGCGCCAACGATGGTTGGCGGGCCACCATCGCCACGCTCAAGGACGCCTCGGTCGAGTTCGGCATGGTCTGGGACACGGAGGACGCCGACTTCTCGGCCATCCAGGACGCCTACTTCGACGGCACGTCCATCGAGTTCGCTGTGATGGACGGCGACATCGAGACCGAAGGCTCGGAAGGCCTGCGGGCGACGATGGCCGTGACGGGCTTCAGCCGCGACGAACCGCTCGAGGAGGCGATCACCGTCACCGTCACGATCAAGCCGACCTATGCCGACAACCCGCCCGAATGGTACGTCGTGCCGGCATAGGGGTTCTTCTCGAACCGGAAAGGAGCCTGAGACATGGCCACCCATCTGACGAACCTTTCGGCGCGGGTCACCATCGCGCTGTCGGCAACCGCCCAGAAGGCCATCGACCTGGCGACACCGGAAGCGCAAATGAGCGCGAAACGGGTCCTGGACCTCGCGTTCGGGGCGGGCGCCGGCCAGGCCGACCTCGTCTGGTGGGACCGGCGAACGGTGGCGAAGGACACGGCCGACGACCTTGACCTGGCCGGTGCCCTGGTCGATGCCTTCGGCGAGACGCTCTCGTTCGCAAACGTCAAGGCCATCGTCCTCATCAACCGTTCGGACGAGGCCATCGGTGACCACGAGGCGACCGATGCCGAGATCCAGGTCGGCGGGGCGGCCGGGGCCGAGTTTCAGGGGCCGTTTGCGGCGGCCGACGACGCCATCATCGTCCCTGCCGGCGGCGTCTTCGCCATCGCCCGCGCGGGCGCCGACGGGTGGACCGTGACCGCCACGACCCACGACATACTCGGCATTACGAACCTCGACGCCGACGACGAGGCCCTCTACGACATCGTTCTGATCGGCGAGTCGGCCTAGCCCAACGCGAAAGGCGTGATCAATGCCCTCATTCGACGACAGCGCCGGCCGGTCCTGGACGCTACGGATCGACGTCAGCGCCATCCGCCGTGTGCGCCAGGCCCTGGACGTGGACCTGCTGGATCTGGCCGGCGGTCCGCTTCTTGAGCGCGTGGCCGGCGACCCCGTGCTCCTGGTGGACATCCTGTACGTTCTGGCCCGCGGCCAGGCGGACCAGCAGAGCGTGGACGCCGAGGCGTTCGGCGCGGCGATGGTAGGCGACGCCATAGATCGGGCTACCGGAGCGCTGCTGGAGGCCCTCGCGGATTTTTTCCCGAGCCGCAAGGCGGCGCTTCTGCGGCAGGTAATCGACAAGGGGCAGACGCTCGCCGAACGGCTTCTCGCGCGGGCCGAGAAACGGGTGGCGGACGGGGATCTGGACGCGGCGATGGAAGAGGTGGCCGCCGAACCCGCCACGGCGGGCAAGTCTGGCGGTTCTGCCTCGAGCTCGCCGCCGTCGGAGGGTTAGAGCCCGGCCCGTACACGTTGCGGGAACTGGTGTGGATGGCCGAGGCGCGGGGCCGGGAGGCGTGGAACCACACGAGCGCGGTGATGGCCTTGCTTGCGAACATCCACCGCGACCCGAAGAAGCACCGGGCATTTCGCCCCTCGGACTTCAATCCGTATGAGGCGCGGCGGAAGACCGGCGTGCCGATCACGGCCGCGAACATCGGCGTGCTGAAAAAGGCGTTCGCCGCAAAAACGAACCGGTAAATGAAAGGAAAACCACCATGACGGCGGCACGAAATCCGAGAGGACAGGCGCGGCCACACGATGGACGCGGAGGTGGACGCGGAATGCCCGGCGGCCAGCGCGGCGGCCGCAACATTGGCCCTTGCAGCAAGGGCGGCCCGGGCGGCGGCCGCGGCGGCGGCCGCGGCAAAGGCACCGGCCGGAAAAACTGAATGACTCTCTCCACGATGGCAATCGGGGAAAACCATAGCGAGGTAACGAGTCATGCCAAACAACGTTCTGATGCGAAAGGTCGTCGTGACCGACGCCTATCAACCCCTGACGGCCGCCTCGACCGTCGTCACGGTGACGGTCTCGGCACTGCCGTCGAACGCCGGCCCGGTCTACTTCAAGGGCGACGATCCCGGCGCGCCGGGAGACGTGCCCTGGATTCCGGGCGAGTGGCACGATCTCAGGAGCGTTGACCTTGCCGAGATCCAGATCAAAGGCACGCCGGGCGACGTGGTGACCATGGTCGGAGGGACCTGGTAATGCCATACAGGAGCCCGTTCGGGACCGAGATCGACCTGGGCGAGATGGCCGAGGCCGCACCTGCCGACCGCGGCAAGTTGCTCCGCGCCAACCCGACGACGGGCGAGCCGGAGTTCAGCGACGTATTGCCGCCGCTTGGCGGCGACCTCGACGCCCAGGAACATGACATTGACGACGTGGGAGACATCGACTTCCACGGCGTGGTCGTGATCGGTGACGTAACGGGCGACGCTCGGGGTGCAGATGCAACGGACGTACAAGCGAAAAGGACTGCGGCGGGCCAAGTAGCCAGCGGGAGCCAATCCTCGACCTTCGGTTACGCCAACACCGCCAGCGGTGCCTACACCTCTGCCCTTGGCTACTACAACTCGGCCACTTCGCAGGGTGCTTCTGCTGTCGGTTACTACAACTCGGCCGGCGGCTACAAAGGGTCCGCCTTCGGTCACAGCAACTCCGCCTACGGCAATCAAACTTCTGCCTTTGGCTATCACAACTCCGCCAGCGGCCACTACTCCTCCGCCTTCGGCCACTATAACTCAGCCAGCGGTTATAAGTCATCCGCCGTTGGTTATAGCAACTCAGCCTATGGTAATAACTGCTCCGCCTTCGGTTACTACAATACTGCCGGTGGCTACTTCTCCACCGCCTTAGGTTACTACAACGGGGTTTCCGGGGGTTACGCCTCAGGCGTTGGATGCTATAATACGGCTGACAGTTCCTATTGCTCCGCCTTCGGTTACAGCAACACCGCCAGCAACGGTAAGGCCTCGGCCTTCGGCTATCGCAACACCGCCAGCGGCTACAAGTCCTCTGCTTTTGGTTACTACAACTCAGCCGATAGTTACTCTTCTGCCTTTGGCTACTACAACTCAGCCAGTAGTTACTACGCTTCTGCCGTCGGTTATCACAACTCCGCCAGTGGCGGTTCCTCCTCCGCCTTCGGTAACTATAACACCGCCGACAGCGACTACTCCTCTGCTCTCGGGTACTACAACACGGCCTCGGCGCAGGGTGCTGTCGCTGTTGGTTACACTAACTCGGCCAGCGCCTACAAGGCCGTCGCTGTCGGCTACGCCAACACCGTCAGCGGCAGTTACGCCTCCGCATTCGGCTACCAAGTCACCACGACTGTTACCAACACGCAGGAGTTTGGCTACTGGTCCGGCTCTTCGACCCGTGGTGGTGCGGTCCGCGTCCACGGGACGGGCATGGTGGCGATAACGCTCCAGAGCCGGGACACCGAGTACGGCGACGGCGGGGCGACGGCGGGGAGTGAGGCGGACAATACGTTGATGCGAGGAGGGTATGCGTTCCGTTTGCATAGTAACGGTCACGTCTTCCTCGACGTGAACATTGGTGGCACAGTCAAGAACATCGATCTTGGGGCGGCAGCATAATGGACAAGTTGGTTTTCAACGCATCAATGCCGAGGTCCGGGAGCGAATTGCTCCAGGTGCTACTGCACCAGAACCCACGCATCTACGCCAGCCCGACCTCGCCGCTGCTGGAGTACCAGTTCGCGGCACGGGGCAACTACGAACTGGCGGAGGTCAAGGCCCAGGATCCCGTGTTGATGCAACGGGCGTTCCTGGCCATGTGTCGGGGCATGGCGGAGAGTTATTACGAGGCCATTACCGACCGGCCCGTAGTGGTGGACAAGAACCGGGGATGGTCGCACTACTTCGAGTGGGTTGAGCAGTGGTGGCCCAACCCGAAGATGATCTGCATGGTCCGCGACCTGCGGTCGATTCTGGCGAGCATGGAACGCATCTACCGGGCCAACCGGCACCGACCGACGGGGCCGGACAACCCACACGAGATGCGGAACATGACGGTCGAGCAGAGGGTGAAACACTGGCTCAACACACAGCCGGTCGGTTTGGCCCTGGCTCGCACGCGGGACCTGTTCCAGCGAGGCGTGGCGGGGAAGATGTTGTTCATCCGCTATGAGGACCTGTGCAGCAGCCCACAGGAGACGATCAACCGCGTGTACGAGTTCGTTGAAGAGGAGCCGTTCGAGCACGACTTTGCGAACATCGTGAAGGGAGTGGTCGAGGACGACTCACACTTTGGCGTGTATGGTCAGCACAAGGTACACAAGGAGATTCGCCCGGTCACCCGTGCCGACTGGTCGGCCGTGCTACCGCAGCCAATCGCCAACGGCATCCGGCAGGGAGCACAGTGGTATTTTGAGGCGTTCAACTACTAACGAAAGGGGAAGCACAATGCCAGTTTATGAGCCGCGTCGGGTTCAACAGACGGAGGTCGAGCAAGCGGTCCAGCGTGTGCGTGCGTCCATGCACCGGGCCGTGAGGACGATGCAGCAGTGCGTACAGGTTGTGAATCGGCAGGTGACCCAACATGGCCGGGCGGCCCTGGCCACCATGATCCAATCACAGGGCGACGACCCGGCGGACCTGCTGACTGTTTACAACGCCGTCAAGGACGCCCTGGCGACGGTGACAGGCGAGGACCAGCCGGAGTTGCCGGCGTAGAGGCGCGCAAGGGGGACGAACAAGTTAAAAGGAGTCTTGCCATGAAACGAGCGCTGTTGGTGATGGTGGTGGTCGCCCCGCTGATCCTGGCCGGATGCGGGGTGGTCGTGAACGCGAAGTACTCGGAACTGCTGGACAAGACGGCCGTCCTGTCGGCCGAGACGGCGCGGCGGGCCGAGGCGGGCGACCTCACGCCGGAGGAGATGGTCGCGGCCCTGAAGAGGCAGGCCGAAACTTGGCAGCGGTTCCGCGACGCCCGCGACGGAAAGGAAGGTGCGCCGTGACCCTCGAGGAACTGCTTGAGAAAGTGCCGGAGAAGTTCCGGCCCATCGTCCGCGAGTACGGCCCGGCGTTCATCAAGATGGGCGAGGAGGAGATCGTCGCATGGATCGACCTCCTGGCCAAGGGCCGGGTGGACGACGCCTACCGCGAGGTCCTGGCGAACCTGCCGAACCAGGACCTGCTGGCCGAGTGGAACAAACTCAGCGCCGAGTGGCGGTCGGCGAACGTCGCCGAGGCCCAGAGGCGTGCCGTCGTCCGGGAGGCGGGTGCGGCGGTCCTGAAGATCCTTCTGGCGATTGCCCTCGCCGCGGTGGGTCTTTAGTGCCCGTACGGCGTGGGTCCTACTGTGGAGGCTCTGGATCATGGATGCAAAACAGGTGATCGCGTGGCTCGTACCGATCCTCGTACGCGGCATCGCGTGGATACTGGCCGCGAAACTCGGGATGGAGGCCGCCGAGGCCGAGGACCTGGCCACCCAGGCCGGCATGGGGCTCGGCGCGCTCATCCTGGTCGGCATCTCGATCTACACGAGCGTCAAGGGCCGGCGGAAACTGCTCCTGACAGACCCGACGCTGCCGAGGAACTGAAGCGCCGATGGAGAGGGCGTCGTGACGGGCGGATTCGTCAATATGAAGTTCTCGATGTTCTTCGATAAGGCCCCAGTTCTGCGGGCCGTGGACCGGGCCGAGAGGCAGGTCCTCTCGAAGGCCGGGGCGTTCGTCCGCCGGCGAGCCAAGAGCGGCGTCCGCAAACGCAAACGGGTTTCCGAGCCGGGCCGGCCGCCCTCAAGTCACGCGGGACACCTGCGCCGGCTGATCTTCTTCGGCTACGATCGCGCGGCCTCCTCGGTCGTCATCGGGCCGCTCCTTTTCCGCTCGCGCTCCTCGCCGACCGTCCCGGAACTCCTTGAGCTCGGCGGCGTGGTCACGCGCGAGCGAAAGGGCCGACGCCGGCGCGTGATGGGTGCGCGGCGCACGATGCGCTATCGCCCGAGGCCGTTCATGGGACCGGCCCTTGAGGCCGAGGCGCCCAACTTCCCATCCCTGTGGAAAGATTGTTTAAGGTAGCCCCCGATGGTAATCGGGGGCATGGCCCCCTGTTGCCACAGGGGGCTAATCAAAAGGGCAGGCTGATGGCAGGGGCACGTGACATCCGGGCAGGCCGGGCCTACGTCGAGCTCTCGACGAAGGACAAGATGACGCGCGGCCTCGCTCGGGCCCAGGCCCGCTTGCAGGCGTTCGGAGCGGTCTGCCAGCGCATGGGCCGGAGCCTTTTCGCCGTGGGCGGCGGGGTCCTGGCCGCGTTGGGCGCTGCAAGCAAAGTGTTCGCCGACTTTGAGAAGCAGATGGCGATGGTCTCCACCATGCTCGACCGGCCCGTCGCGCACATGGCCCGATTCAAGGAAGCCGTCCGCGACATGGCGGTCTCTTCGGGCCAATCGACCGAGACCATCGCCAAGGGACTCTACGACATCCTCTCGGCCAGCATCGCCCCGGAGAAGGCCCTGGGATTCCTTCGCGTGGCACTCCGTGCGGCGGAGGGCGGCATGACCGACGTGGCCACGGCCACAAAGGGCATGATCCGCATCCTGCGCGCCTACGACATGGACGCGGCGCAGGCGGCCGACATCAGCGACACGCTGTTCACGGTCGTCAAGAAGGGCGTCATCACCTACGAGGAGCTCGCCGAGCACATCGGGACGGTCGCGCCGAGCGCCCGGGCCGCGGGTCTGACGCTTCAACAACTCAGCGCCGCCATCGCAACCGTCGTGTCCGTCGAAGAGCCGGCCCGCGCCATGACCGCCCTGCGTCAAGCGATCTTTGAGGCCGCCGAGGAAGGAACCGATCTCCTGTCGTTCGTGCGTGAATTCAAGGACGCCGATCTTGCGAAGGTCATCGCCGCCGGCATTCCCAAGCGGGCCGCCCAGGGCGTGGTGATCCTCGCCAACAACCTGAAACTGCTCGATGAGAACCTCGCGGCGATGGCCGGCAGGGCCGGCGCCGGCGAAGAGGCCTACAAGAAGATGGCCGGCACCCTCACGAAGGCATTCAACCAGGCGAAGCAGGCTGTCGTTGTCGCGGCAGGGCGGATCGGCGAAGCCCTGGCGCCCGTCCTCAAGGATTGGCTCTCCGGCGCCAAAGAGGCGATTGAATCCTGGGCGGCGTGGATCCGCGAGAACCGCGAACTCGTCGCCCAGTACGCGAAACTTGCCCTCAAGATCGCCGCGTGGACGGCCGGCCTCGGCGCGGCCCTCATCGTCGTCGGCAAACTGGCCTTCGGCGTCAAGGGGCTCATCGGCGTCCTGATGATTCTGACAGCCCACCCCCTGGTCGCGGCGTTCGTCGGCGTGGCCGCCGTCATCGGGGGCATCTGCTATGCCCTCGACAAACTCACCGTCAAGGTGGCGACGCTGAATGACGCCGCCGGCAAACACCTGCGGACGCAGAACGAGCAGCGGGCCGCAGACCTTGCCCGAATGGATCGCCTGAAGCAGCTCGCCGACAAGCAGCGCCTCGACAACCACGAAATGGACGAGGCAACGGGCATCATCGACGAACTGGGGAAGCGCTACGGGGACCTCGGCGTTACGCTGGATCGAACCACCGGCCGGCTACATGGCGTGGCTGACGCCATGGGTGATGTCATTAAGGCGATGCGGGCCCATGCCGAGTTCAACATCCACGACAAAATCCGCGAACTCGAATCGAACTACGCCGATCTGCACGAACAACTTGAGGCCGAGCAAGTATGGATTTGGAACGTCCTCTCCGGCAGAGTGGATCGTGATACCGCTCGTCTGAACCGCCTCTGGGACAGGATCAAGGCCGCCAAGGCGGACCTTGAGGCCGTTCGTCGCGGCCAGCGCGGTGCCCTGACCGGCGGCGTGGAAGCCGAGGCCGCTATTCCGGCACTACCCGTTCCCGCCGGCGCTGCGCCGGCGGAGGAAGGGCCGGCCTGGTCGCGCGAGGTGATGGAGGAGCGGACGGGTCTTCGCATGGAGGCCGACGCCCGCGAGGCCGCCGACGAGGAGGCCAGGCGGCGACTTGAGGAGCAGAACCGTCTCAGACTCGCCGCCCTCAGTGAGGAAGAGCGCCTCAGGCACGAGATCGCGCGGGCAGAGATCGAGGCCACCAAGGAGGGCATCGACCTGCGCCTGGCGCTGCTTGCATTGGAGCGCCGGCAGGCGCTCGCGCAGGCTCCGGAAGGGGTGGATACCGCCCTCATCAAGCGGCTCTACGACGCCCGCCGGCAAGCCATCCTCGCGGGTGCCGAAACCGATAAGGTCGCCCGGCGCTTCCAGGTCCGCGGCCAGTTCGGCGGCCTCGGCGCCGAGCGGATCGGGGGCGGGAACACGGCCGAACGCATGGCCGCCGGGATCGAGGAGATCGTGAAGAACACGAAGCCCTTGCGCCAAGCGGGAACGCTGGTGTTCGGATAGCCTGACCAGCCCCCGATGGCAATCGGGGGTGGAGTAAAAGGTGGCGATAACCGTCGAGGAAAAACCCGATAGCCGCGAATCCGCCCAGGGCGACACCAAGTCCGCAACGCTCACGTACATCGTCCGAGGGACGGCCGACGACGCGGCGGCCCGCACCGCACTGGCCGCCGAAGCGCCGCTGGAGCACGATGGCCTTGTCCGCCAGACGTGCGCCGTCGACCCGGTTCACATCGACAGCGGTAACGCCGCAGTGTGCGCGTGGACCGGCTCTGTCGAGTACGGCCAGACCTCAGACGCGAGCCGCGAGACCGGCGACTCGATCTTCTCGTTCGACATCGGCGGCGGCACGCAGCACGTCGTGACGGCGGCGCCGGGTAAATCCATAAGCGCTTGCGCCCCGGACGGCGAGACGGCCCCGCCCGCACACGGCATCGGCGACAACGGCGAGCGGTGTGAGGGCGCCGACATCATGGTTCCCGTCTATCACTTCTCCGAGACGCACTACCTGTCGGATTCGGTCGTGACGCCGGCCTATAAACAGACGCTGTTTCAGTGTGCGGCGAAGACCAACCTGGACGCCTTTCGCGGATTTGAGGTCGGCGAGGTCCTGTTCCTGGGCGCGTCCGGTTCGAAGCGCGGCAAAGAGGACTGGGAGGTGACGTTCCGCTTTGCCGCCAAGCCGAACCGCGAAAACTTCACGGTTGCCGGCGGCACCATCACCGTCCCCTCGTGCAAGGGCTGGCACTACCTGTGGCTGCGCTTCGAGTCGAAAGAGGACGACGATTCCCACCGCATGTACCGGCGGGCCATCGCCGCCTACGTCGCGCCCGTCTACGAGGAGTTCCTGTTCTCAAGCCTCGGAATCTGATCGATGGGCGACGCCCTCAAAAAAGTAACTACCGGTTCGCCGCTCGCCATCCCTGCCACCGCCTACAACGCCTTCATCGACGCCGCCCGCGCCGAGCAGGCCCACCAGGGCGACCAGGGCGCTGCGCGAGAGTCCGTCCCGCGCGAAAGCGGCATCGTGCTCATCAAGAACACGACCGAGTCGGATCTGGACCGCTTCGCCATCCTCGGCATCGACGCGCCCGTCTTCACGCCCACCGAGGCCGAGCAGGAGTTCAAGAACCGCGTGGCCCTGAAGGGCGTCACGCCCACGCTTGCCGACCATGAGGGCCGGTTCGTCATCCTTCTTGAGCCGGTCAAGGCGGGCGGGATTGCCATGGCGTGCGTCCAGGGTGTCTTTCCCGTGAAGGTCGATGTCCAGGACGAGGACCATGACTTCGCGGACGTGGACGACGGCGAGTGCGGGCACCTCAAGAGTGCCCTGACCGGCGCGGCACAGATCCTCTGGAAGGAGTCGGGCACGGGCGAGAAGTGGGCCGTTGTCCGCCTCGGGCTTCCGCACCGGGCTGGCTTCTGGGCGCGGCTGACGGCCGAGGCGGCAGGCGGCGGCGGTTACTACTCCTGGAAGATGCTCGAAGACGACGCCGAAACGCCGGTCGATCCGTCCGTGACGGGCAGCGACAACGCGAAGGAGGTCAACGAGACCGAGGGCATCCCCACCGGCGCGGCGGACGGGGCCGTCATCTGGATGGAACTCGACCGCACGGACGATCCTCGCGAGTACCGTTTCGCCTACGAGCCGGGCGGTACGAGCATGACCATCGTCCGGGTCGTCTCGTACTCCGGCGGCGTCTACACGGTCCAGCCGGTCGTTCGCGGCGGCGGCGCGTGGCAGGACAGCGGATCGCAACTGACGGGCATTCACAATTTCGGCGAGGTTCAGGCCGAGGAGGCCGGCTACCTGGCGGGGCCGAGCGGCTGCGACATCTACGTACCCCTCTTTGAGGCGGGCGACGAGCGGTTCCTGCTCGTCCATCCGCCGAGGATGGTCTGATGGGCTGGAGCGCCGCGTGGCCGCCCCAGAGGTGGCAGCCGATTGACACGGACACGGTCGTGAATAACCTCCGCGCGGCCCTTGTCGAGCGCAACGGCCTTGTGCCCGCCGGGTTTGTTCCCGCCGCGTTTGACCGCTGGGACGTCCTGGTCGGCGAACCCGAAGGCGGGGATCCTCCGAACCAGACGATGGCCAACTTCCAGTACGAGATCGAGCAGATGCTCGCGCTTGTCTGGCCGTATCGCTGGTGGGACCCGACCCGCAGCCAACTCTATACGTTCGCCGATCTCTGCCAGGACGCTTTCGGCAAGGTGAACTGGACCTACGATCTGACGGGGGTAAGTGCCCCGTGGACGCCCGCCGCCACCTGCTTCTTCGACGAACTCTACAAGGCGATCAACCGGCTGGACCGGATTCGGGTTCTGCCGAGCGCCTCGGAGTCCGTCACGCGCGACGACGTGTACCGGCTGACGTTCGGGATCGGCGACTGGCCGACGGAGCGCGCGGCCACCTTTGCCCTGTTCGACGGCACACCCGACGGCGGTGCGATCCCCTCGATGGACTACGACGTCGGCATGGGCGGCGAGGTTTTCGACGCCGGGCCCAGCCAGCAGTGGTTTCTTGACTCGCGCGAGCTCCGGATGACGTTCGCTACGGCCGCGCTGGCCGGCTACACCGTGAAGAAGGCGTGGCTGACGTTCGCCACCGAGGCGCCGTCCGGTTCGACGGACTACACCGACACATTCACCGCCGAGGCTGTTGACCGCAACGGCGCGCAACTGGGGACGTTCGCCTCCAACCAGTACGGCGAGAAAACCTTTGAGGCCGTCGCCTCGGCCATCGACACCGGCGGCGACTCGGTCTTCACGGTCCGCTCCACCCGCCCCGACACCGCCGACCGCCCCGCCTGGACGCCTCCGGGCCCGAACTACACCAGCACTTACCGCGAAGGCCTCAACGTCACCGGTCCTGTCCGCCTGATCGTTCAGATGGGTTTCGAGTATGGATAGCGTGGTGGTATGGCCACGCCCGATTCCGACGGTTACTCGGTGGACCGGCTGGATTGACGGGCTTGGACTTTCTGGAGCCAACGCTCTCGCCAATACAGTTGCGTCGAAATGTGTGCGAGGAACTGGGTTGCCACTCTGGCCGCCGTAACCCGGTGAGGATGTTTTTTCACTTCCTCCCACAGGCTTTCGGGGGCCTCTTCTAGTAAATTGATCCTTGTTGGCCTGAGAGTTTCCGGTGGAAGCCAAGTGACATAAACGTCAGTGCCACTTGTGCCACGGGGTTCGGCGAGGACAGCGATCAGTGTATTGTAGTATCTGGGGCTGCCTTGAGATGGCGAGGTGTTCACGGCAGGCAGTGCCATGCCGTGGCTGAAGACAACCATTTGAGGGCTTTTTCTTAGTATCGCGATGGCGTCGTACTGCCACACCACGTCTAGGCAGGCTTCCCAAAACTCCTCTGATGCTACGGGGTAGACCTCGTGGAGACCAACAGCACGGACTCTGGCTGGTTCTGGGTCCCTGAGTGTGCTGAAATGTGTCAAATACATGATTCTGTAAGTTGCGCCAGTGCCCGATTCGTCCGAAGGAACAGTCGGGGGCAAAGTGCAGCCCTCCAGCAGGGCAAGGGCCAGCGATCCGGTGACGATCTCCACACATAAAGCCGTGCCGCGACTCATCGTTCCACTTCCCTTCGAACAAACCAGTTCTGAATACGTCTGTAGATGTGCCGCTCGTAATCGCCATTCGAGTACTCCAACACCCACGGGTCCTCGTCCCGTCTGCTCGCATGCAGTGCGAGCACCGTGCCGTTGCCGCGAGTCTTCAGTCGTGCCGCTGCGTAAACGACCCCGTGAAACCGTTCGATGTGAAAGGAAAGCAAGTCCTGCTGGACAGGCGCCTTGGTACGCGGCCTGTGCGTGCTTGCAAGTGGGTGAAAGACCCCGCTTCGATCACACCACGCCAAGAGCCCGCGACGTTCATCGCAGGCTGTAATGACATTGCTATCCTCGTTGAGGACGTGCGACAGAGCGCCGAAGACTTCTTCAGGGGGGCGCTCGAAGCAGAAGACATTCTCGTAGGCTCTGCGTAAGCCGTGCGTTTCACCAAGGCGGACAATCTCGGATGGTTTCGGGCCGCAACCCGTCGCAACTGCAAGCCAGAAGAACAGAAATAACAGGGCTGAAAAGCGACCCAGTGCAGATGAGCGAGGGAGCATCCGCGAGTACCCCTTCCTACCGACGATGACGTTCGTGGGCTTCGCGCAGTTTCTCCATAACAGCCACCGCTGCCTCGGGGTTATAGCCTGCCTTTCGCAGGTATTCCAAACTGCATCTGTCTGCACGCAGTTCACGCTCTCTGCTGTACTGAGCGATGCTCAGGCGCATTAAATGGATGACCATGGCCTGCGGGACGCTTGCCGCAAGGCGGCCTGCGATGTCACAGCAAGGGCCGACGGCGAAGCGACCGTAGACTTCTGCGACAGGTGGCCCCATAGGCACTTGGCTCATCACGCTGCCCAACGCTCCAGAGGCTGCACCTGCTGCCACAGCCCCAAGCAGGGCCGCAGTGACCGTTGCAGACCGCTGCTGGTCAAACGTGTGTCGTAGCTTTTCAAGGCCGTCCTGATGTTTTACGTGGGCAATCTCGTGAGCCAGCACAGCGGCGATTTCGTCGCGGGTGTCCAGTGTATCGAGTAGCCCACCGTAGACGAATATATCGCCGCATGGGAGCACGAAGGCATGGATCACCGGGGAATTAACCACATGGACCCGGCAAGGCACGTTGCATTCGGCCGCCTTTGTCAGTCCGTCGGCTATACGCTGGAGCGATTCACGTAGTTCCGGCGCGAACACAGAAACAGCGGTCTGGCTGCAGGCGGCGGCCCCCGCGCGTCCCAAGTCCATTATGGCAATCTTCTCGGCCAGCCTGATGGCGTCGCCGCTTATCATGGTTTCCTGACGGGCACACCCCACGCCGCTCAGTGCTATCAGCACAGTAGCAAAAGCGCGTGCGACAGGGGCGTAGATGTTCACGCTAAGCAATGTTCTGTTCAGGCTCATGTTGTCCGTGAGCGGGCGAGGCGACCTCTGCGTGTCCCTACTTGGCCCCCTCGAGCAGATTCACATCAATTTTCTTTAAGACGGCTTTCATTCTTTCGGCCCGGCGCTTCGATCCGGGTTTTGCATTTACCAAACTTGAGACAAGGGGGCTGTTCGATTGCTTCGCCTTCTTCTCAAGGTCGTCGAACTTCGCGAATAAGGTCAATGCTGCCGAAGCATCGTAGCCTGCAGCATGGGCATACTTCGCCCCATTAGCGTCGGCCCGAAGCTCGCACTTCTGGGAGTAGCCCTCCACCATGGCCGACTTCGCCGCCTCCCCCAAAACTGAGCCAAGAGCAACGATGGCATTGCTTGTCACATTGGACACTATGGTGCTCGTCATGGCCGTGCTCGCAGAGGCCCCGGCAGCATAGGCGCCACCCGCTGCCTGCATGCCTATCAACGGGCCAGCGATCCCCCCAGCCGCACCGAGAGCGACGATCAAGACGGTTTGAGCGTCTTCGGCCCGTCGGATCTCCTGAAGGCGCGTAACCATGTCGTGCTGAAGAAGGTGATCCAGTTCGTGGCCCAGGACGAATGCCAACTCATCCCTGTTCTCAATTGCATCCAGTAGGCCGCTGCAGATGAAAATGTCACCGTTCGGCAGGACATAAGCGTTGACGTCCGGCGAAGAAAGGATGCGGATCTCGATATTACGGCCTTCGTGGCCAGCCGCCAGCAGAAGCTCATCAGATATCTCCCGTATGACCTGCGTCGTTAGATGATCATCGACAACGACGCTCATCCGGCGGACGAGAGCGGACATGTAGTACCCAGTTTGCCGTTCCAGTTTGGCGTAGCGGTAAGGCTTATCCTCCCTGTCCGCAGCCATTGAACCAGTAGTGCACAGGGCACATAGAACGGCATACAATACCACGGCTTTCACCTGCGGGCGCCACGCACTTGTCCGCCGACCCACACTATCTTCACCCCCGTTCATTCTGTGTTCCTTTCGCGCGCTGCGCTATTCTCCTCCGAACTTTTCGTGCCAGCGGCCTGGCCCAAGCAGTTGCACCGCCAGGTCATGGAGGAACTGGTTCATTACGATCTGTGCGACTAGACCTAGGCCCCTCCTCTCAGCGAGATTCTTGCTGGTCGGCTTCTTCGCGGCCAATGCCTGGCTTGCCGTTCTGAGGCGTGCGGAGACCGCCTCATGCGTTGCGACGTAGGGTGATGCCCTGTTGTCCCCCCCCTCAGGACTGGTTCCGTTGGCGGAGAGGGGTGCAATATGCCCTGTTTCGGGTGAGACCCATGCGATAGATAGCTCGGTCCGGTCCGGCGAGAGGGGAACCACACTGATAACTGTCCAAACGTCAAGAAACGCCGGCATCACAGTACCAGCACCGAGATGACCAATAGGCACTTTCAGAGGAACGGTTTGACCGTGTACGACGACCATTTGGCTGGCCCCATTGCCTTTGGTGCAAACGTGCGTAATAGCCTCGTATTGGGTAGCCACCTGAAGACAAGCCTGCCACACCTCACTGACTGGCTGCGAATACTCCCAACTCAACCCTGCGGTTTTAGTCTCTGCATGTGAGGGCAGAGACACGGGCTGGTCCTCGGCGCCATACATCCGAGCATATGGGCTGGGGGGCAAGCGGTACGTAGCACACCCTGCAAGGATACCAGCGGCGATGAGCGGGAGAATCCCCGGAGCGTTTTTCAGTTGGATAACCATCAGAGTTCCCCGGCGCGCTTGGCAACCGTCGCACCGCCTTCGGACACGCTACGCCCTTCGGCCTTTTCGCCAGAGGCTGTGGAAAGAAGTTTCCGCCGGAGTGCGTTGACAACGCCCGTCTCCCGAATCCAAAACTGTGGGCCCCCCGGGGCAATTCGCCCCTCGCGGAAGATCAACCGACGCAAACGAACAGCACTGTGATCGCCGACGGGGCGAACCCATACTGTGGCGATCACAAAACGCTCCGCGGGCCCCCCGGAGTCGCCTTCCTCGTTCTCCACATCGACGGCCCAGGAGATGACATGCAATGTCTCGTCGCACGCAACGACTCGACAGGGCACGGTGTTGGTGACATCTTCCCGCAGCGCTGCGAAGACTTCGTCTGCCGGTCTATGAATAAAGTGGTCCTGAGGCAAAGCCGCGCCCAACTGCTGGTGTTCGGGTACGAGCGGCCTGGCACAGCCTGACAGGACAAGCAGTCCGAACATGCCCGCAACCAGAAAACGCTTGGTTCTTGACTCGGTGGTCACTCTTGAGGGTCTCCAGCCGTGGTACGGACCGGCTCGGCGTCCATCGCATCGAGCTCCCGCTGGAGGCGCTCGATGCGATGGTCAACAGGAGGATGCGTCCGCAAGCCATCGTCGCGGCACGATCCGGCGATCAGACAAACCAGCAACAGCCCGACCACCATTAACAGGAGCAAGATGAGGCGTCGAAGTGTCGCTCGCATCCTACTCTTCCTCCAGCTGCCTCAGAATGGCTTCCAGGCGACCTTTTCTTTCGGCCTTAGAAACACAAGGCGCGAGGCCTGCCCTTTCCGAAGAAATCGCCGCCGGATATAAGCGCTCCTTCTGAATCTTGATCAGGAGCTGTCGCAACTCCGGCTCCAGGGCGATAGCCAGGCCGTAGTGTTTGTCGGCCTCCTTCTGCTGCCCTTTCTTCTCCAGCGCCGAACCGAGACCGAGATGCGCCGAGACTCGCTCGCGCAGAGTCCCGGACCGTGCAAGGGCCTGACCGAATGCCTGCTCGGCCTCTTCCGTCCGGCCCTTGCGATGCGTAAGGTACCCCAACAACAGGTGCGGCGCAGCCGAGGCAGGCCACCGATCGACGGCCTCCGTAAGCAGCGGCAGGGCCTCGTCCAGTCGGCCGGTGTCCATCAGTACCCGAACAAGCGCGAGGTGAATCCGTTCGCTATCGGGAGCCAACTCACAAGCCTTGCGTAGTTGCCGGATTGCGTCGTCGTGTCTGCTCGCACGCCACAAGGCCAGCCCATACTGATGCCGCAGCCCAGCATCCCGAGGGTCGGCTACCACGCGCCGCGACGCGGTGGACAGGCCCTCTTGCACCGCGTCGGCCACGGGGGCACGCTCCATCCGGGCCTCGGAACAGCCCGCCGCAAACAGGACGGCTACCGGAATGAACGCGCCGACACGCATCGTCTCACCTCAGAAGCGCCACCACTGCCTTTCCCACCTCGCGGCCAACAGGCACGACCCGCCTAGGATCGGTCGAGTAGTCAGCACACCCCGCGGCGAGGAGTTCCCCGTCCCGGACCCGGACCACAGTGCACGAGACCGCTTGGATCACCTGCTCCGAACGGACCTCGGCTGGGCGTCCGGTCTGCTCGTCATACACATTGCGCTGCACAACGTCCACCAGGGCGGTGGCCAGTATGAGCAGCTCCGCGCCAGCCTCCCTGGCAACTCCAAGCAGCCCTGGGAACCCCTCCTTTTCCTTTTCAGAGCGTCCCTTCTCCTCACCTTCATCAACCTCGCGGCCCGCCGCTTTGAGTCTCTCGACTTCCACGGCGAACCGCTTCTCTCTGCTGACTACCTGGGTCCCCGCCGATATCAACTCGGCAGAGACCGCGTCTTCGAGGACTTGGCTCGGCGCCGCTCCCCGTGGCTCAAACAGAATAAGAACCTTGCCCTTTGGTCTTAGCCCTTTGGCCGCGGGTCCGGCCACGAGGTTCAGACGACCTTCGCCTCCGCGCTCTCCGGGGTCCGCAGCGCAAAGGCCGACCAGGAGGGAAATCACCACGAGGGCGGCACCTCCCAGTTCTGACACGGTCTGAACCAGATTACGGTCGATCACGTCACTGTCTCCTAACCAGGCCGCCAGCACGCGGCGATGTCGCTACCAGCGCCTATCCAGATTCGCACTTGGCATGTGATGCGAGGTGTGGGCAGGTGATACGACAGGGTTTGTGACCGTTGGCATACGCTGCCACTGCGTCCAATTCCTATCGACCGGACGATACCCATGTTCGATCACGTTGAGGCTCCGAGAAATGTACTCGGACCTTGTCGTCGCTTGGTTCAGGTAACTGGTTGGGGAGAAGGTGCCCGCCGAGCCAATCGGCACCCCGTAAAACTGCTGAAGACCCGCATTGCCCACACCGACGACGCCAAGCCGGCCCGGCGACGCCAAGCCGTGGAACTTGCCCAAAGTACCGCCGCTCACGTGGGATACCAACGGATCCGTTACCCGGGGAAAGACGGCCGTCTCGTTAAGCCGTCCCAGAGTGGGAGCGACAGTTGCCAAGTCCTTGCCTGATCGGATACATGAGACGATCTGAAGGTCGCGGAACACATCCACAACGGCACCCCGTGCCGCCAGATCAACCGCCTGGCGCCCCTGTTGGGTTCTGAGAAACGCGATATTGGAGCTGATCTCTTGCCGCAGAAGGTTGTGTTTCGCATGACTATCGGCACCGCCCCACACGGCGCCCACCCCACTGAGAACGGCTCCCGCCGAGCCAACCCAGGACCTCGATAGTCCAGCATCGATGAACGGTTTCGACTGGTTCAGTTGCCCCGCCGCCATGTTGCTGAATATCGAAACCTCCTGGAGACCGGTACTGGTGGTTGAGCCTCGTCCCGCCAGTCCAACCTGCCGCCAGTGCGCGTCATTGATGCCTGTGTGGTAGGCCGAAATCGCACCTCCGACCCACCCCGCCGGGGGAATCCACTTGCCAACAACCCCGGCTCCCCCCCCCACCGCGTACAGGGACTGATCCCAGAACTCCATTCGGTTGACCAATGGGTATTGGCGCTCCCAGGCCGAGATAGGACTCTGCCAGTCTACCCTTGAAATGCGCTCGGTCTGATGTCGGAGGCTCTCGAGTTGAGCCTGAATTTGATGGGGATCGTTAAGGTTAGGATGCCACGTCTGCGACTGCCCACGAGGATCTACGTAGGTGATCTCAGGCATGTGCCATCGGTCATATTGGACGCGAATGCTCGCCCCTCCGTACCGGTTTGAGAAGGTGCTCAGCCTGCCGATGTCCAGCGCATACGTGCCAACCCGCACACGGCCCGCCCCGTCATAGGCAGTGGCCAAACCCCGTTCGAGGTTTCCAGTAGGCCACTGGTCTCCGAGGGCGCCGCCGTCCCTCCTTCTGCCGCCCCCATAAGCCAGTGCCGCAGATGGAAGCGCCGCATCGACAGTCGCTGCGGCGACGTATTTGGCGTCAATGAAGGCCAGGACGCCACCGGCGCCAAGCCCCCCGCCTGTGTAGGGGGTGTCGTCCTCCGACTCGGCACTCGCTTGAACCGCGAGGTACTCGCCCACGACGGCCGCCGAGTCGGCCGCAAATGGGTACTTCCCTGGATTCTCTGATTGCGCAGCCGCTGGGCCGCCCAAGAGGACTGAGAGCATGAAGGAAGTGAAGACTGGCAGAGTGAAGTGAAGCGGCGAATCCATCCGTACACCCCCCTTCTTGCCGAACGGGCCCCCGCCTTGCACGGAAAGGCGTCTGAGTCGGCGGGGCCCGCCACCTCGAAAGGCTCAATATAAGATTGTAGCATGCTTGGAACGGGTGTCCAGAGTTTTTCACACTTATTGCCACCGGCAGTCCCCGCGCCGGTCGGGGCTCAGGCTCGACCCGAGGGGGGCGGCCGGAGGCTTCTGGGGCCAGCGTTCAGGTCGCCGGCCAGCGCCGCCTTCTGGCGCGTGGCTCATGCCGCTCGCGCACCATCATCGCCCGGTGCATGATCTGAGCAACTTCGTACTGCCTATCCTGAAGCCGCGCAATCAGCCGCTCAAGCCTTGGCATGTTCGCCTCGACGAACTCGATATCGTTCTCGTCCAGGGCCTGTTCCATCTTGGCGATAAACGGTTCGCCGTCGCGGTAGCCCTCCTTAGGCCACCGTTCCGCTGGACTCGCGGGAGCAATGATACCAGGGGCGGTGGCACTCAAACAAGGCTAGCGGGCATCCGTCACAGAAAGCATGCCAGCGGCCTTGAGCACATCGTGATCTGGCAGGACGGCGACAAGAACCTCCACGTGAAGGTCAAGAAGAACGGTGTGTGGTCGCCAGACGGGACGGAACTGGACATGACGTTCAACGACCCGAGGCACGTCACGGACGGGTGGTGAGATTGAGGGTGCCCGGATGCTGGCAGGGGTCGGCGCCCTTCAGGTTACGCTGCACGCCGCCCGTGTTTCAATCCACGCACCCGCGCGGGGTGCGACATAATCGGCGATATGTTCAAGGGCTTGGTACAGCCGTTTCAATCCACGCACCCGCGCGGGGTGCGACAATGCTGCCCGACCCTCTTCGTGCCACTTACACAGGTTTCAATCCACGCACCCGCGCGGGGTGCGACGGCAGGCCCAGGATGTCTGCCAGTTCGCTGAACTCGTTTCAATCCACGCACCCGCGCGGGGTGCGACGATCAATGTAGTACTCAGCACGGGTGCTATCAAGTTTCAATCCACGCACCCGCGCGGGGTGCGACGTAAGTTCTGGTTTACCACACATGCCAATATACCGTTTCAATCCACGCACCCGCGCGGGGTGCGACCTTTCACCATGACATGTTAACTCGATACATGGGCGAGTTTCAATCCACGCACCCGCGCGGGGTGCGACCGCGGTCAGCGCCCGGACTTGCCACGTCAAGGTCGTTTCAATCCACGCACCCGCGCGGGGTGCGACGTGTCCCCCGAAAGCGCAGAAACCTGCGCCGGGAACGGGTTTCAATCCACGCACCCGCGCGGGGTGCGACCGGATTCCCGCTGGTCCAGTTCGTGTTCATGTTGCTGTTTCAATCCACGCACCCGCGCGGGGTGCGACGTGTGTGCATTGGGGGCCGTGTCAATGTACGTTACGTTTCAATCCACGCACCCGCGCGGGGTGCGACGCTAAATCAGCGCAGAAACCTGCGCCGCTACATTATGTTTCAATCCACGCACCCGCGCGGGGTGCGACAAACAACACGGCCCGCTCGCGAGCGTGCTCGCGCAGTTTCAATCCACGCACCCGCGCGGGGTGCGACCCGTGAAATCACCGCCGCTGAGGCCGAGGCGCTGCTGTTTCAATCCACGCACCCGCGCGGGGTGCGACCCCGCGATAATATAGTGGAGACAACAGAGCCCAAGGGTTTCAATCCACGCACCCGCGCGGGGTGCGACACAGGATGTCGTTCGTCGTGTCCGCCACCGCAGTGTTTCAATCCACGCACCCGCGCGGGGTGCGACCGGATCAGGTAGCCCGTCTTACCATGACGGAAAAAGTTTCAATCCACGCACCCGCGCGGGGTGCGACCAGGCGCGGTGCGCGGGACGTTTAGGCCGGGAACGGGTTTCAATCCACGCACCCGCGCGGGGTGCGACCTCGATCTCGCGGCAAATGTGTGCGCGGCTCATCAGTTTCAATCCACGCACCCGCGCGGGGTGCGACGGCCGGACATTCAGGCCGCCCTCGACCGCCTGAAAGGTTTCAATCCACGCACCCGCGCGGGGTGCGACCGGTCGTTGATGTCTTTGATACCTACTTCATCTATGAGTTTCAATCCACGCACCCGCGCGGGGTGCGACCCGCGACCGCCGGGTCCAAGAGAGCATTCGTCAACAAGTTTCAATCCACGCACCCGCGCGGGGTGCGACCGGGCGGCGGCTCATTATCCACTGGGTCTTGGTGCGTTTCAATCCACGCACCCGCGCGGGGTGCGACTCCCCATCCCCGATCAGCAGATACAGGCTTATGCCTGTTTCAATCCACGCACCCGCGCGGGGTGCGACAGGGGGCGTCCATGTAATCAGGATCGGTGTGAACGTTTCAATCCACGCACCCGCGCGGGGTGCGACATCGCAAGCCCCAACCACAGCGCCGCCTTGCCGACTGTTTCAATCCACGCACCCGCGCGGGGTGCGACTTGCGTACTCCGGATAGTACTTGTCACACCAAGCAGGGTTTCAATCCACGCACCCGCGCGGGGTGCGACCGTGGTGTGCTTGGATGCCCCGAGCGGCGGCGACAAGTTTCAATCCACGCACCCGCGCGGGGTGCGACCCGAGGCGTAGCCCTGGCCGAACGGTACCATCGTGTTTCAATCCACGCACCCGCGCGGGGTGCGACCCGCTGCGGATGTACGCCGACGGCGAGCCGGTCTTTGTTTCAATCCACGCACCCGCGCGGGGTGCGACTCGGCCTTGGGGAGCAACGGACGCGGGAAACAGGTTTCAATCCACGCACCCGCGCGGGGTGCGACGGCGACAGGCCGGCACCACCATCGGGCAGGGACCGTTTCAATCCACGCACCCGCGCGGGGTGCGACAGGCGGACCTCGTCTAGGACGGCCGACAGTGGAAAAGTTTCAATCCACGCACCCGCGCGGGGTGCGACCGTGCCGTCGCCGAGAGCGCGACCGAGAGCCGCGCCGTTTCAATCCACGCACCCGCGCGGGGTGCGACCGCCACGTGGACGTTGAGGATGCACCCGACACTCGGTTTCAATCCACGCACCCGCGCGGGGTGCGACCCCTCATACGTCCACCCGTCGCGTCTCGGGCGACTCGGTTTCAATCCACGCACCCGCGCGGGGTGCGACCTTGACCTTCTCGGCTCCCGCATAAACGTGAGGCAGGTTTCAATCCACGCACCCGCGCGGGGTGCGACGTGGACCGGCGGCTCGGAGTGGCCGTTCAGTGCCGTTTCAATCCACGCACCCGCGCGGGGTGCGACGGGCGCGGCCCGCGCCGCGCAGCAGGTTCAGCGGAGTTTCAATCCACGCACCCGCGCGGGGTGCGACCCGCCGCCGCACCCGGCGAGGATCAACGACGCCAAAAGTTTCAATCCACGCACCCGCGCGGGGTGCGACCCGTGAAGGCCAGCACGCCGCTGGTCGCGCTGTTGATGTTTCAATCCACGCACCCGCGCGGGGTGCGACCCGTGCGGCCGGAGGGGCGGCCGTTTGAATTGGAATGGTTTCAATCCACGCACCCGCGCGGGGTGCGACGTCGAGATGCTTGACGGGCAGACGCGCGATAATGTTTCAATCCACGCACCCGCGCGGGGTGCGACCCGGACGCTATTGACCTGACCCTCAGCGGTCTTGAGGTTTCAATCCACGCACCCGCGCGGGGTGCGACTCGCTGTCGAGCACCTCCTCCGTCAGGGCGATGGGAGTTTCAATCCACGCACCCGCGCGGGGTGCGACCACGTGCAGGCCGTGCAGCGCACCGGCACGAAGCGGTTTCAATCCACGCACCCGCGCGGGGTGCGACGTCAAGCAAAGGAGCAAGCGATGACACGGAAAAACAGTTTCAATCCACGCACCCGCGCGGGGTGCGACTCTGAGATGCGAGTGTCTCCATGCTTGTCCATCGTTTCAATCCACGCACCCGCGCGGGGTGCGACCGTCGGCAGCCGCGTTGGGTGTTGACGGCGCAAGTGTTTCAATCCACGCACCCGCGCGGGGTGCGACGGTGCTGTGGGCGCCACGAGCCAGCGCCCACGATAAGTTTCAATCCACGCACCCGCGCGGGGTGCGACCCAAGTACGATGCCAACAGCAACGGCAAGGCTTAGTTTCAATCCACGCACCCGCGCGGGGTGCGACTACCAGGACCACGAGGGGGTGACCGCGTAGACGTGTTTCAATCCACGCACCCGCGCGGGGTGCGACCGCCTCGGAGACGACCGCAACATCGGCGGCGTAGGGTTTCAATCCACGCACCCGCGCGGGGTGCGACCCGTTTTTGGCGGAAAGGCTACGGGCCCGTAGACGTTTCAATCCACGCACCCGCGCGGGGTGCGACCCATGGGTACCCTCTACACGCAGGGCATCTTGGTCAGTTTCAATCCACGCACCCGCGCGGGGTGCGACCCGCGCTGTTGGCTCAGGCACAGTTTGTTTCTGAGGTTTCAATCCACGCACCCGCGCGGGGTGCGACCAGCACTGGCGTAAGGAGATGCGCGGATGGCGAAGGCGTTTCAATCCACGCACCCGCGCGGGGTGCGACGGCCATGCCGTTGAGGACGTCCTCGAGGCCCGCGCGGTTTCAATCCACGCACCCGCGCGGGGTGCGACCGGGTCGGGCGAGGTGGGCCTGCTCGAGCTCGACGTGTTTCAATCCACGCACCCGCGCGGGGTGCGACCTCGCGGAGGGGACGGTCCCGGCCGACCCGGGCATCGTTTCAATCCACGCACCCGCGCGGGGTGCGACCTTGTGGGTGGGCGCCTACTGGAGCCAGCAGTCCAGTTTCAATCCACGCACCCGCGCGGGGTGCGACCTGCGGGGCGGTCCGGGGGCAGCCGGGCTTCTTGTCGTTTCAATCCACGCACCCGCGCGGGGTGCGACCGGATACATGGGCCAAGAGGATATCGTCTCGCGCGTTTCAATCCACGCACCCGCGCGGGGTGCGACCCGGGCCGCGTCCGGGACGGCACGCCATGTATGGAGTTTCAATCCACGCACCCGCGCGGGGTGCGACCCTGCCGCAGGCCCAGTTCCTGACCGTCGGTGAGGTTTCAATCCACGCACCCGCGCGGGGTGCGACGACGGGGGCAACCCCATACACGCCTGGCAGTGGGTTTCAATCCACGCACCCGCGCGGGGTGCGACCATGCCCGGGCCGCCTGCCCCGCCATATTTCTCCAGGTTTCAATCCACGCACCCGCGCGGGGTGCGACCCCCGAGCTCGTTGGCCTTCAGGCCGTACCACATGGTTTCAATCCACGCACCCGCGCGGGGTGCGACGACGACACGTTCGACGGGTATCTGCAGCCCGCCAAGTTTCAATCCACGCACCCGCGCGGGGTGCGACCGGCCTCCCCCGCCTTTTGTCGCCGGACTTCTACGTTTCAATCCACGCACCCGCGCGGGGTGCGACGTGCAGCACCTCCGCAACCCCTCCGCTCGAAGTAAAGTTTCAATCCACGCACCCGCGCGGGGTGCGACCCTTCATACTCGTGTACCTTGCGCCTACCCCAACGGGTGTTTCAATCCACGCACCCGCGCGGGGTGCGACCCTTGAGAGCATCTTCCAGATTCTCCTCGCGGGAGTTTCAATCCACGCACCCGCGCGGGGTGCGACTGTCTTGCCCGTACGCTCTATTGGCGAGTTCACTGTTTCAATCCACGCACCCGCGCGGGGTGCGACCGGCAAGGCATCCATCAACTTCGTTCGCTCGCCCTGTTTCAATCCACGCACCCGCGCGGGGTGCGACTCCAGAGCCTTTGCGAGAGCCGCAGTCGGTGATGTGTTTCAATCCACGCACCCGCGCGGGGTGCGACCCTCACGCACACGCCGTCCCTGTCTGCGGCAGACAGTTTCAATCCACGCACCCGCGCGGGGTGCGACGCGGCGTTTGCGTGGGTTCGGCCGAGCCTGTCAGGTTTCAATCCACGCACCCGCGCGGGGTGCGACGCCCTGACCCCCGGCGGCGAGGCCCTGTCACACACGTTTCAATCCACGCACCCGCGCGGGGTGCGACCTTGACCATGAGCTCGGTGCACGAGCCCGAGACGTTTCAATCCACGCACCCGCGCGGGGTGCGACTGGCGGGTGTACGTCGGACTCGCCGTGCCCACCAGGTTTCAATCCACGCACCCGCGCGGGGTGCGACTGCCGTCGCTTCGCCATGGGCCACCTCTCGTCAAGGTTTCAATCCACGCACCCGCGCGGGGTGCGACCCTCACGCCTCTCGACGCTGCGGGGCGTCCCGTGGTTTCAATCCACGCACCCGCGCGGGGTGCGACGGCCGGCATCAGGCTCAGGTACAAGACCAAGCCAAAGTTTCAATCCACGCACCCGCGCGGGGTGCGACAGGCAAGACCGCGAACATCGTGTTCAGCATTTGGTTTCAATCCACGCACCCGCGCGGGGTGCGACACGCGCACGATCCAATAGACGTCGCAGACAATGCAGTTTCAATCCACGCACCCGCGCGGGGTGCGACCTGCTCAAGGCCCTCGCCGCGAAGGGCGTCAACACGTTTCAATCCACGCACCCGCGCGGGGTGCGACCCTCAAGTCGCTCAGGGGCCGGTTCGTTCTGAGCATGTTTCAATCCACGCACCCGCGCGGGGTGCGACGGGCGGGTAGTTTTGTCGTCTATCCCGGGGCGCCGTTTCAATCCACGCACCCGCGCGGGGTGCGACCGGATGGCATCCTGACGATGGCGGCGGGCGAGACGTTTCAATCCACGCACCCGCGCGGGGTGCGACCGCATAAACAGGTTCGACATCTCGCGGGGCGAGGCGGTTTCAATCCACGCACCCGCGCGGGGTGCGACCCTGCGCCTTCTGTGGCATCGGCCGCGGCCTGATCGTTTCAATCCACGCACCCGCGCGGGGTGCGACCCGGACGGGGCCGCCGCCTGCGCGGCCCCGTCCCAGTTTCAATCCACGCACCCGCGCGGGGTGCGACGGGCCATCTTCGCGGCCGCGTCGCCCAGCTCCGAGTTTCAATCCACGCACCCGCGCGGGGTGCGACCTGCTGCGGCCGCAGTACGACGGCCAGGCCTTGTCGTTTCAATCCACGCACCCGCGCGGGGTGCGACCCTCCAGCCGGGAGACGACCTCGTCGGCCTTGACCGTGTTTCAATCCACGCACCCGCGCGGGGTGCGACCCGCTAGTCTGGTTGCCCATGCCCCGCTCCAAAAGTTTCAATCCACGCACCCGCGCGGGGTGCGACGCCGTTGCCGGTCCACGTCGTGGCTCGGCCGTCGAGTTTCAATCCACGCACCCGCGCGGGGTGCGACTCGACGGCCGCGACGACCTCGAAGCCCGCCTGGATGTTTCAATCCACGCACCCGCGCGGGGTGCGACTGGCCAACCGTGTCTCGACCGTTGTGGCGGCGATTGTTTCAATCCACGCACCCGCGCGGGGTGCGACTCCGTCACGCTGCCGACAAACACGAAGTCCTCGGGGTTTCAATCCACGCACCCGCGCGGGGTGCGACCTAAGAGATGCGTGTGGGCCTTCATTGTGACCGAGTTTCAATCCACGCACCCGCGCGGGGTGCGACGCGTCGCCGTCGGCAGGGGCGTCGGGAAACAACTGGTTTCAATCCACGCACCCGCGCGGGGTGCGACCCGGCGAGCGGAGCAAGAGCGGAGCGGGTGGCGCGGTTTCAATCCACGCACCCGCGCGGGGTGCGACGCAAAGACCGCCCTGGTTGCCACGGGTCATCCAGTTTCAATCCACGCACCCGCGCGGGGTGCGACGCCTCCCGCCGGCGTGGCCTGGCCGAGTCAGCAATCGTTTCAATCCACGCACCCGCGCGGGGTGCGACTGCTGCGATATAAGATCAGACCTGATAGCAGTTTACAGGCCGCTTTCCGCGAAGTCCACCGCCCGGAAGGCTCTTCACTTGTCAAAGAGCGGGCCTCGTTTCCATAAGTGCCGCTGGGTCAAGGAGCAAGAGCGGCCGCGAACACCCCCCGTTTCCCGTGGTCGCTTGGGGTTCGCGGAGGTTTTCTCAAGCGATAAGCGGGCCCTCCGGATCGTAGGTCTCCTTGGCCCCGTGGTGCTCGACGCGCCTGCGCCAGTTGCTGCCGAGGAAGTAGAAGCGCAGGCTGTCGGTCTTCGGCTCGAACTCATCCAGCAGGCTCCCCCGAAGACGGACCCACTGGTCGGGTTCGAGGAGGCATTCAAAAACCGAGTTCTGGACGCGGCGGCCGAAGTCCTCGCACACCTTGGCGACGCGTCGGAGGCGGCGGCACCCGGCCTTCGTTTCGGTGTTCACGTCGTAACTGACGATGACCATCATGACCGCGATCCCTCCGGAGCGCGAATCTCACACGGACGATTTGAGATTTCGAGTTTCGATGGCATCTCACTTCCAAAAGAACGCCGGGTAGGCGTCCAGGTCGCCGCGCAGGTGCCGCGCCAGGAGCATTGCCTGGAGGTGCGGCAGAAGGCCAACGGTCGTCCGTTCTCCCAGGAAGGGATGGGTGATCTCGTCCTGTTTGCGCTTCTGCCAGGCGACGAGCACGGTCTTACGGGTCTTCTCATCCATCTCGACGGCACCGCTCTCGGTCGTGACGAAGCCTTCTGGCCGCACCTGCTGCCGGTTGACGAGCGACAAGGCCAGCCGGTCGGCCAGCACGGGGCGGAACTCCTCCATGAGGTCCAGTGCGAGTCCCGGGCGTCCCGGCCGGTCGCGATGAAGAAAGCCTACCTGGGGATCCAGGCCGACCGACTCAAGGGCCGACCGCACATCGTGCGCCAGGAGCGAGTAGAGGAACGAGAGCAGAGCGTTGAGGTTATCGAGCGGCGGGCGCCGGGACCGGCCGCGGAAGAAGAAGCCGTCCTTCTGGGCCACGACCAAGTGGTCGAAGACGCCGAAGTAGGTTCGGGCGGTATCGCCCTCGATGCCGCGCGCGGCGTCCAGAGGGAGTTCGTTCTGGAGTTGCTCGATGTCCCGCGCCAGGCGCCGGGCGGCCGCCTGAACGGGGGCGACGTTGTGCGCTCCGCCGTGGTCGCGAACGTGGCGAAGCAGGACCATTCGGGCGTTTGCAACTTTGGCGGCGACGACGGAGCGGGCGATGCGTGCAGCGGCGGCCTCATCGTCGGCCGCGCGGAATTGAGCGCGGCGCAGCAGGACATTGCCGCTGGTCGGCCCGACGACGCGGGCAAGGAAGCGGCCGTTCGTGGAGAGGAACGAGATGGCCACGTCCTCGGAAGCCGCCAGACTCATCAAGGCGGGGCTGCACGAAACGCGGCCGAAGCAGACGATGCCGTCGAGCGTGTGGATCGGCAGCGTCAGCCGCGTCTGGCCATCGGCCCGGACGATGACACACTGCCGGCGTCGGGCGAGGTACGCGCCCTGGGTCGTCACGTAGAGCGTGTTGGCGTGCTGTTTCACGGGACCTCCTCGGCACTCGCGACGAGGGCTTTGCGAAGGGCGGCCTTGAGGTAGCGCGCCGCCGACCTCGACCCGTCGGTGGCTTCGGGCCGACAGACGTGCCGGAGGGAACAGTTGCGGCACTTCGGCCCTAACGCGACCTGGGGCGTCCGGCCGTCGTCCAGCAGGCGGTGGGCCGCCTTGGCCGCATCCTCGGTCTCGCGGCGCAGCGTGTCGTCGAAAGCCACGTCGAGGCGCCTTCGCGTCCGGCCGTAGAAAAGTGCCCCAGCAGGAACCGTTACCCCGAGCATCTCCTCCAAACAGAGGGCCTGGCCACACAACTGCACCTTGTCACACAGGTCCTTTTTCGGGCGGCCGCGCTTGTACTCGACGGGGATTGGCCGCCAAAGGCCGGGGGCCCGTGGGAGGGCGACGCCGCGTGCACCCGCCTCGGCGCCCTTGCCCTCGACGGGGTGGAACTCGACGACATCGGCGATTCCCGCCAGGCCGAGCCGACGCGAATGCAGACGGAGGCGGCGGACGATCCGCACGTCGCCGCGGACCTCGACGCGGTCTCGGTGGTGGGCGCGGCGGTGCATGCGGGCGCCCTCGGCCGTCAGCCGATTCTCCCGCCACAGGCCCTCCAGATGGATCAGCCCGCACTGCCGCGGGCAATACAGGAGGTGCTGAAGGGCCGAGAGCGGCACGAACTCGTCTTCGTCGTACATGGCCTTGTGGCCTCAAAGCATCTCATGCACCGTGATGCCGGCCGGCAGGTCGTCTGAGTCGATGACAACCTCGTACTCCGAGAAGTCGCGCGGGGGGCGGGTCTCGTCTTTGCGCGCGACCTTCACGCGCTCGAACAAGGTGTGGGCCGGCGCGTTGCCGAGCATCAACTTGTGCTCGAAGACGATGAGTTTACGTGCGGCCATCTCGCCCCGGGCGGCGGAACGGTCGTGCTCGAACATCATCTTCAGGGCCTGCCACAGGAGGTCGAGGTCATCCGTGTTGAATCCGGTGTCGGCCGCCAGGTACGGCGAGATGAAGCCGTGGGCCTCGTAGAGGGCGTAGGGGATGATCTCCTTGCGGCCCATGGTTCCGGTGATCTGGCCGTGCTTCTTGATCTGGTCGTTGGCTTCCCGCTGGGTTGCTACGGCCTTACGGGTTATCGACTGCTCGAGCGAGGCAATGGGATCGGCCGAGCGGGCGAAGGCCAACTGGACCGGCCCGCGGACCTGGCCGCAGTTGATATCAAGTGTCAGGACGGCCCCGAAGGTGCGGATGTCGAAGAAGGTCTGGCACATCCAGGCGCGGGCGTCCGCCACGTTGGCGAGTTTCTTCTCTCTGTCCTTCTCGTCGGTCTTGAGGCCAAGGGCTTCGTAGGCGCGCTGATGCGCCGTGGCAAGGACGCTGCGGTGCTTGACGTAGAGGTCGTAACCGGCCTCGGGCTGGCCGGACTGCGGGTCGCGCTTGGCCAGCGTGACAAAGTCACGGATCTTGCGCTTGAGGCACACGTCCGTGATGAGACCGTGGCCCGTCTCCGGGTCGATGCGCGGGGCGTTGCCGGCGTCGGGGTCGCCGTTGGGGTTCCCGTTCTTGACGTCGAACAGGTACACAAAATCGTAGCGGCTCTGAATGGGCTGAGCGGTTTCGGACATCGTGGTTCTCCTTGTATTGGGTGTTGCCTACTTGCCGGTCCGGATTCGGTGCCGGGCTTACGTTCTCGCCGCCTTCTCGGTCTCGTTTGAGGCGGGGCGGTTTTCCAGTTCGGCGCGCTCCTCCTTGCTCATCCACAGCCAGTGCCGCATGTGGTGGTAGCCGAGGACGAACAAGCCCTGTTGCTCAAGAGGAAGGAACGCCGGGAAGCCCTGGAGGTCCTTCAGGACCTGGTCGGCCTGACGTTCCAGCCAAATGGCCGTGCCAGATGACTGCTCGTTGTCCTTGGCCTTGCTGGCATGGTGGCGGAAGCCCTTCAAGAGACGGGGAAACGCCGTGGCAGGGGTCGCCGAGGCGCTGCTGAAGAAACGGTCCACGACCGTGGCGCCCACATCGCCGAGGGCCGCTTGCTGCATCCGCTCGATGACGGCCATCAGCCGCCCGAGCAGGTAGCCGGGGTTCGTATTGGTGGGGTCCATGGCTTCGGTCACCTCCTTATCCAGGGTTCCTTGTCCGAAACGGTGCCGCCGGTTGAGGACGGCCTTGATGAGCGCGGCGCGGGCATCGCGGCGGGCGAGGTCGAGCCAGTCGTCGGCGCCGATCTCGGCCCTCGCCCGCCCCAAGGCCCGCTGGAGCAGGCTCAGGGGGTATGGCGTGCCGGTCAGGGCTGCCCGCACAACTTGGGCTGCCAACGGAGAGGGGATAGCATCGTCCTTTCCCCGCGGGGCGAGCGATCGGAGCAACGTCCGCAGCGGGATGGCGGGGGGTAAGTCGCGCTGCTTGGGTTTGGGTGTGTTGCGGACAATGGCGAGGTCGGCGAAATGGTCCGCCAAGTGCTTTGCCACCTCGGCAACGGTCGATTCCAGCCAGTCGCGGAGCGTGGCCCGGCCCTGGGCGCCCGAGAGCGTCATGGCGTAGAACGCCGACGTATCCTCCACGTGGGGCGGACGGCCGCGCCATAGTGAGTGGTAGAGGTTCGCCACCTGCTCGGCTCCGAACAGGTCGGGCAGTGCGTCCAGAAAGCCCTGGTCCTTCGCCTCCGGTGCCCAGAAACAGACGACCGCGCCGCCTGACAGACGTAGGTGGCGGACGGGCAGCGCTACGCCCTGGGCGTCCTGGGGGCGGGGGTCCAGGAGGCGGTTCAAAGCGGTGGCGCAGGCCTCGGCCGCCTCGCGCGACACGGGGGCGTTCTGGTGATACTTCCATCCATACGACCAGAAAGCCGAATCGTTGAAGGACATCAAGGCGATCTCGCCATGCCCACCTCGCTGGGGCACGTTCTTCAGCTTCGGATGCTTCGTCGTAGGTGAACAGGGTTGGCCGGTGACAAGGCAGTGTGCATTGCCAGGGCCTGACTGCTGTTCGCGCTGCCTTTTCCACCACTCCCGGATCCTGGGTCTCTGGCATGCAAGGGAATCTACATCTTCGTCGTAGACAAAGGTGAGCCGATCGCCCTTGTTGTATTTATAAGGTTTGCTGATAGTCTGCGCCCCCCTGGCGATGTTTTTCAGGAAACGCAGGATAGCACACATTCCCTCGTCGCGGGTTTCTTGGGCGCACAACTCAACCTGCGCACGGAAATCAGCCGCTCGCCGACGTAGTTCCTCATCGTCGATTCCCTTGTCGTCGAAGTCCGCCCCAAGAACGAAGGAAGCGTTATCGGCGAGGAACTCGGCAGGGGGCTTCTTGCCGCTCCGACTTGGGGCCTGGCGAGGTATTAGAAACCGTTTGGCAATGGGTTTGGGGTTGCGGCGCGAGCCTTCCTCTGCGGGCGGCGTGGTGCGGGTATCTTCGATGCCGAGCAGGCGGCCGCCTGCGTCAATGCGGACGAGCCACGGCACCGCCTTCCACTCGTAGTCGGGGTCGCCGACGAGGTCCTCGGCTTCGGCGAGGGCATAAAGGGCTTGAAGAATCATGTGGCACCCCCTTGGGCCACGGCCGCCAGGGTCGCCTCGGCCGCGGCGGCATCGGGCGGCACGTCCAGGACGCCCTGGTCGAGTTCCGCCCGGAAGAAGACGGGGCGGTTTTCCTTCGGGCCGTAGGTGATGTCCCAGAGCATGATGCCGAGGTCGCGCGACTCCTCGATGGGCGCGGGGGCGTCGTCGGCCGGGATGACGTGCGCAACGAACTCCCGGCAGCCGAAGTACGGCTGATGGAAGTGCTGCCCCTTGGCGACGCGGCGACGGAACATGTCCACGAACTTGGCGATGTTGTCATCGGGGCCGGCGCGATCCGTCAGCGTGACGTGGGCCTCGAGAAGATAATCCACGTCGCGCAGGGCCACCGTGTTCCGCTGGGCGCGGTCGTCGTCGGCGAAGTAGGGCTTGACCGGGCCACCTCCCTCCACAACCGCCCGCGCCGGCGGTGACGCCCGCGTGTTGACCTCGTTTCGGCGGAAGGCGATGAACCGGATCGGCCGCAGCACACGGATGCGCTCGACGTGCCACAGGATGGCCGGTTTCCAGAGGACCGCTTCGAGCAGCCCCCGTGCGGCGGAGGGTGTCATCACGGGGGAAGAGACGCGCTCGACCTTCAGTTCGGGTCTGGTGAAGCAGGCGAGCGTGCCGAATGCCCTGAGGCTGAGAGTAGGACTTTGCACTTGGTTCATTTTCATCTCCTCCGATGGCCGACGTATCAGGCGATCATGGAATCCGGGTCTGGTGTGAGAGGGTCTTCAAGCAGCAGCCCGAAGACGGGATCATAGAGACGCGACCTGAATGGCTCCGCGATGATCTCCACGGTTTCTGCCATCGTTTCCAAAGCGCCGGCGTCATGCAGCCGCCCGTAGTCGCGGTCGTACACGTTGACGGTGTACGGCTGAAGCGCTCGCAGGGCCCGTCGGGCGGCAAGGCCGTCCTGGCTCTCCAGCGCCTTCCGCAGCGATTCGACGCGCTCCATCGCCTCGCCATAGGGCACGACGACCGGATGCGTGAACCCGTCCTCGATGAGGCGGAACTTGCGGGCGGCCGTCGCGAAGTTGAACCCGGCCAAGTCGGCGCGCAGCCCTTTGGCATCGAGGTCTTCGCCAAGGTACAGCCTACGGAAGTAGTCCGTGAACACGCCAGGGTCGGCGGCGTCCAGTGTGCCGCCTGTCTGTCGCAGCATCGATTCGGTGACGCCCAGCCCCTTGCTCAGCGTGCCGTGCGGCGGCCGGGTGGGCGCTCGAAACACGATGACGCGGCCTTCATCGAGTTCACCCTCACGGTTACACCGGCCCGCCGCCTGGACCACGCTGTCCAGGCCGCCCAGTGCCCGGTACACGACCGGGAAATCGATGTCCACGCCTGCCTCGACCACCTGTGTGGAGACGAGCCGGCACGGGGCTTCGGCCTTCAGGGTCTCCCGCACGCGGTCGAGCACGTCGCTCCGGTGGGCCCCACACATCAGGGCCGACAGGTGGAATCGCCCCTCCTCCGGCAGCAGGCGGGCCAGGTCGCGGGCGTCCTGCCGCCGATGGACCACCACGAGCACCTGCTTCTCTCGTGCGACCCGATCCGCCAGGTCGGGCCACTCGACGGCGGGGCCATCCGGGTCTGGCCAGTGGATGCTCACCCGCCGGAGCCGCTCAGCAAAGCAGGAAGCATCCGGCGCAATCTCTTCCGCCGTCTCGAACCCCTCCGGCAGGCTCTCCCGCTGGCCGAGCGCCGGCTGCGTGGCCGTCGCCAACACCACGGTGCACCCGTAGTGGGCCGCGAGTTCCTTCAGGGCTTCCAGAATCACGCTCAGGTACCGGATGGGCACCTTCTGGGCTTCATCCAGTATGATAACCGACCGGGCGACATTGTGGAGTTTGCGGCAGCGCGACGGCTTGTTTGCGAAGAGCGACTCGAAGAACTGGACGGCCGTCGTCACGATGATGGGGGCGTCCCAGTTCTCGCTGGCCAAGCGGTTGCGATCCGTCTCCTGCTCCGGGTCGAGGTTGGAGTGGTGCTCGATGACATTGTCGGCCCCGAGGGCCTTGCGGTACGCCTTGGCGTTCTGTTCGATGATGCTCGTAAACGGGGCCACGTAGATGACACGCCGCATGCCATACCGCTCGGCGTGGTTAAGGGCAAACGCCATGCCCGAGAGCGTCTTGCCGCCACCTGTTGGAACGGTCAGCGTGAATACACCGGGCGGCTTCTCTGCCTTGCGACGGCACGCCTCAAGCACTTCCCGGCGCGCGACATTCACATCGGTTGACTCGACACCGTTGAATCTGACGGCGATGTGATGATCCAGTCTCTCTTGCAGGGTAGCGATATCGGTATATCCGGTGGTAGCCGCCTCGCGGATGCCGGGGCGAAAGAAGGCCTCCGTGTCCAGGAAGTCGGCGTCGACCAGTGCTGAAAACAGGAACCGGATCCAGAAGGCCGTGCGTCTGCACCCGAGGCGCTTGTCAGGTAGGTCCATCTCCTGAAGGAAACCAGGCAGAGACGGGATGGGTTGTTCCGCTGTGTCGGAAGGCACCGCGTGAAGGACACGATCCAGAATCGCCAAGCCCTCAGTAATCCGCTCCCTCAGTGGCCTCGGGCTGCCAGCCTCCCACAGATTCAGGTTCGGAAGTCCCCCATGGTGGCCTGCGATAGAGAAGGCCAGGGGAATGGCAAGGTGGGCATCCTTTGAGACGCCCATCGCAGCACCCACAGCAGCATGGTCTACGCGCTCGGGGGAACCTTCGAGCCTCTCTTGGAACTCCTCCCGGCATTTCCCCAGATCATGCCAAAGCCCCGCCAGTCGGCCCCATTCAGCCGAGCCAAAGGCGGCGGCAAATTCGGCTGCCTTCTCGGCCGTGTCCCGTAGATGGTCTTCCAGAAGGTGCCACTCGGAAGGGGGCCTTCCTTCGAGAGAATGCGCGTAGAACTCGTCGCGCTTGGATGACCGACAGCCCATGATGCACGTGCCCCCCCAAATGGATACACGTAGAGTGCCGAAAGCCCATTGTCATTCCCGATAGTTCCTTTGTCAAGGAATTGAATCCCGTTTCCTCGCTGCTCCGGGCATCATCGCTGGCAACAGCAGGCCAAGAGCGCTCATTCTTAGGCGTCGGCGGTGGCGAAGCTGATGCCGAGGTGAGGCCACAGGCCGGTTGCGCGAGGAACTCATTGCGCTGTGCCGCGGCATCTGCGAGCCAGGACGGGACTTTCGGAGGAAGACCCGGACATCCATGAGCGAAGGAGAACAGCGCATGGTTGCACCCGCCAAAGGTCGGTCCAAGGCCGTCTCGATGGCCCCCCTGTACCATCTGGAGGTTGTCCTGAATGGCGTCGAGCCACAGGTCCGGCGGCTCCTGCAAGTGCCGGGCAACGCGAACCTGGGCTGGCTCCATGCGGTCATCCAGGTGGCGACGGGGTGGACCAACAGCCATCTGCACCAGTTCCACGTCGGCGAGCGAATCGTCTCGGACCCGGACTTTGAACTGGATGAGTTCGAGGACAGTCCGCCGGTGCTGGACGAGCGGAAGGTCTCGCTGATGCAGGTCCTGCCGCAAGAGGGTGACAAGATACTGTATGAGTATGACTTCGGCGATTCCTGGGAGCACCGGGTCAGGGTCGTGAAGATTCTGGACCCCGATGCCGCAGCAGCCAAGGTTGCGCGCTGCCTGGACGGTGCTCGCGCCTGTCCGCCGGATGACTGCGGCGGCGTCTGGGGGTACGCAGACCTCCTGAAGATCATCCGGAACCCGAAGCACGAGGAGCACGAGAGCATGCTCGAATGGCTCGGCGGCCCGTTCGACCCTGAGGCCTTCGCCCCGAACAAGGCCAACACGTTCCTGCGGAAACTCAAGTGGCCCCACGTCACGGAGGGGCAATTGGCCGCGGTGCTGATGCAGAGGGACGGTGTCGGCAGGTGAGCCCACACCTGACCCCCGAGTTACTGCCCACGCGAAGCCACCACCATAGCCATAATGCCCGCCTTGACGGCTTCGGGCAGGTGCTGCCAGGCGGCGACTACTTGGGCCAAGTCGGGCGGCATTTCGGGCGCTGGTGGGGCCTGTTCGCGGGCGCGCTGAAAGGGCGCTGAAAGGTCCGAGGTGGCAGGCTCTAAGTCTTTGGAATTACGTGGGTTAGCGTCGGAAGGCGGGGGATTATGAGTCCCCTGCTCTACCGCTGAGCTATGGGCCCCACCTGCACGTTTGTCGCGCGGGCGAATCCGCTTCTCCGGCCCCGCCGCCGTCCGTCGGAGGTCCGCCGATCACGTCCGGACGGGTCACTGTGAGCATACCCCGCCGGGTCGGATTGTCGCAGGCAGCCGCAGGTTTGGCAAACCCATTTTCCTCCCCCGCCGCACGCATCGAAAGCCGTATGCCTCGTATCCGAAACAGACGTCCGCGAGGCCCGGCGGTTCGCTGAAACGTGCGGCGGACCGGCAGGCGGCGGCGCTGGTGCGCCAACTGCCGCCGCGAAGCACTCGCTCGTCCCCCGACGTCGGACCGGTCGGGTCCGCGCCCCCGGCCTTCGCGTAGAAGGACTCGCCGTAGAGATCGCCCGCCCACTCGGCCACGTTGCCGTGCATGTCGGACAGGCCCCACGCGTTGGGTCTCCTGGAGCCGACCGGATGGGTCGTCTTGCCGGCGTTCTGCTTGAACCAGGCGTGGGCACCCAACTGGCGGGCGTCGATGCCGAAGGAGTAGGCGGTCGTCGTGCCGGCGCGGCAGGCGTATTCCCACTCGGCCTCGGTGGGCAGGCGGTAGCCGTCGGCCGAGACGTTGCACGCCAGCGTCGCCGGGTCGTAGCACGGCGTCAGACCCTCGCGCAGACTCCGCATGTTGCAGTACCTGACGGCCGCCGACCAACTCAGACGCTCGACCGGGCGGTCGGGACTCTTGAACTTGGCGGGGTTGCGGCCCATGAGCGTCCGGTACGACTTCTGCGTGACTTCGGTGACGTCCATGTAGAACGGGCTGAGGCGGACGGTGTGGGCGGGCTTCTCGTCGTCTTCGCCCGCGTCATCGCCCATGCGGAAGGCGCCGGCGGGAATCCGGACCATCCGGACACCCGTCTTCGTGGTGATGACCTCCGGCACGGTCGGCTCACCCGCCTCGCCGCAGCCGCTGGCGAGAATTGCAAGCAGTGCGGCGGCAGTCAGGCTCAGCCACGGAACCGCGCGGGCGCAGGTGGGGATCGGCGTCAATGCCTGGCTCCTTCGTGGCCGGCGGGGCTGCGGAGGACCTTCCGGCTGCGGCGTCGGATCTCGCGGGCGATCTCGGCCAGGCGCGGTTCGCGGGCCACCAGAAGTCCGGCCCGTTGCCGCACCACCTTGACGGCCCACCGGCACTCGCCGACCAATTCGTCCTGGTTCCCGCCGATCTCGACCCACGCCTTCGTGAACCGCTTGCATTTTTCCAGAGCGCTCTTGCTCGTGTCGTCGAGGACGGTCGCCTTGAACTGCTCGACCATCGCGGCGGCGTAGGCGGGCGTCTTGATCTTCGCTTCGCGGGCGGCGTAGCGGGTGTCGATCTCGCGCGCGAGGTGCTCGAGTTCCGCGATGGGGCCGGCGAGGTCGGGGTGTGCCTTCTTCTGCTCGGCCAGGTACGCGAGCAACTCGTGGCCGAAGGCGACGTACTCCTCGATCCGCCCCCGGATGTGCCGGATAAAGACCATGACCTCGACGAGCGATTTCTCGATATCCGCCCGCCGCTTCTTTTGCTCTTTCTTCTGATAGATGCCGTTAAGCACGTCGCGGTTCGAGCACGTGGCCCGTCCCTTGTACTGCGATCGCTGGCCCTCCACGTCGAGGATGTACTCGCACGGCCCCACGCCGAGGGTCGTCCGGACGATATCGACCACCGTGAAGACCTCGAGCGGCGTCGCCCGCGCCCGGTTGACGGGGTAGATGACCGCCGGACCTTCGAAGGCGAGGCCTTTGCGCAGGGGCTGGATGTGGCCGCGACCGTTTCGGTCGATCCAGCACGGGTACGGGAAACTGCCCAGGACCGTGGTCCATCGCTTGCGGTTGGCGGGGAGCGTTCCCTCGCCGCCGAACCAGCCGATCTTCGTGAACTTGCCGCTCTGACGCTGGGCGATCATCTCCCAACTGTCCGTCAGGCCGTCGTCGCGCCGCCAGTCCATCCGCCACTGCCCCGGGAACGGCTGCCTCCACGCAAGCGGCACGATCTTGCCGGCGTCCGCCTTGGTGACGTCGCGGCTGTGCCAGATGCCGGGCCGTTCCAGCACGGCGACCCAGACCTTTCCGTCCTTTCCGTAGGGGAGGGTGGACCGCCGGAGGCGTCGGTTCGCCCCTTCGCCGTCGAAGGTTGAGCGGACGAACTCGCCCGCCGGGTTCCACACGGCCATCACCATCGCGTCGCCCGCGCCGGCGAGGTGCAGCAGGAAATGATCCGCCGGCAGTTCCGCCTCCGCGACGGGCAGGTCGGCGGCGTCGATGACGATGTCGTCCGCAAAGAAGTCTGGCAACACGGCGAACCGGCACGGGGCCTCGACGGTCAGTGCCCGGGCGCCGGCGCGCGGCTCGGTCTTGACGAAGACCTGGCCCATCGCCAGAGCGTAGTTCACGGTAAGCCGTTTCCCCCCGCCGGCCGCAAACGTGGCATCCACCGCCGCCGCGCCCGGGCCGTTCTCCGTAACCGTGACGGCCGCAAGGTGCTCCGCCGCCGCGCGCTCCGCCGCCGGCAGGAGCGCCGCACGCCAAGTCATCCCGTTCGGCCCGGCCGCATAGACCTCCGCCCCGCGGCAGCCCTTGCGAAGGACCACGGCCAGCCGGTTGTTCAGCAAGACCGTGTCGCCCTTGAAGGTGTGCAACGCGTTGTCCTCCGGCACCTGCGTCCAGCCGGTGCGCGCCGCCATGGCCGACGGCGAAAGCGGCCCGGGCGAGGCGGCGCCCGTATCGTACAGCCGCACCCCCGCCTCCGCCTGCTCTGCCTTCACCATTTTCTCCTGCGGGACGTACGCACCCTCGGTGAGCCGGAACATGTCGCAGCGGTACCGGGCGTTGGCCTTGCGGCAACTGATGTAGGCAAACCATCCCTCGGGGAAGGCCTTCTCGACGGCGAACGTGGCGTGCAGTTCCGTCCACTTCTCGGGCGTGATGGTAAACGGCTTGCTCCGCAGGGCCCGGTCGTACGGTTTGGCGCACCGCTCGATCTCCAGCATCACCTGGATGGGCCGGCCGACGCTCCGGGCGAGGACGGCGAAGGTGTAGGTCTTGCCCACGGCGCCCGCCTCGACGGTCTGGCCGAACTGCGTGCCCCACTCGCCGACCGTCTCGGCGGTCACGAGCATGCTGTGCTGCCCGTCGGCGGCGTCTTTCTCATCGATGGCGAAGCGGGCGATGGTGCCCTTGCCCTTGTCCATCCGCCAACTGCCCGAACCCATCTCGAAACCCGGGTTCGTGAAGAAGTTGGCCGGCGCGGCGGCGCGGGCGTGGCTGCACAGCAGCGCCGTCACAGCGGCAACGGCGGCGGTTCGGAGTTTCAGCATCGCGGTGCGTCTCCCTGTCTGCGTGTCCACTCGGGGGTGGCATGGCCACGCTTGCGTGGCCATGGGTTTATCACGCGTCGATCCTGAACATGGTCACCCTTCGGCGGGTGGCATGGCCACGCTTGCGTGGCCATGGATCTACCACGCGCCGGTCCTGCACATCGCCACGCAAGCGTGGCCATGCCACCCGGCCATCTCACTTGCTCGGCCGCAGCATCCGCTCGGCCATCGTCTCGACCTTCCCGGCGAGGTCGCTCTTGAGGCCGCGACAGGTCGCCTTCATCCGCCGTGCGGCCATGCGCGAGCGGGCGAGGGTGGCGTCGTGGGCGGCGCCGACGGCGCGGAGCGCCTTGGCGGGCGCCTCAAGCGCAGCGAGCGCGTCGGCCTTCTCGAGGAGCGCCGTGATCTCGCGGACGAGTCGCGCCGCGTCTTCGTGCGTCCGCATCCCCAGCCGCCCGCGCTCAAGGTCGTGGTCGAGCCGATCACAGATGGCAAGCACGGCCTTGGCATCCTGTGCCTCGGCATCCGCCTCATTCTTCGCCTGGCGGCAGACGTGGCGAACCTGTCGGCCGAAGGCGGCGTAATCGTCGATCCGCTTCCGCGCGGCCGCAAGGTGAGCGAGCATCGCATCCAGCCGCTCCTTGATTTCCTCGGCCGACCGCGCGGCCCGCTTCTTCTTGATGAGCCGCTCGATCCACGCGAGGACGGCGTCCGGCGGCGCGGGGTCGTCGCCGCCCAGGCCTTCGACGTCCAGAATATACTCGCACGGCCCGACGCCCAGCGTCGAGCGCAGTATGTCCATCGGCAAGATCGTCGTCAGGGGCGTGTCGCGGCTGCGGTCGATGGGGTAAATGATGACCGGCCCGCGCCAATCGTCCGGCACGGGCGCCTTCTCGGGCGGTTTCTCGAAGGTGATCGACTCGCACACGCCGTCGGTGCCCACGAAACTCGCTCGCCACTTGGCGGGGAACGGCGGCTGGAAGTTGCGGAGGACGTCCAAGGGCTTGTCAGCATCGCCAACATGGTACTGGTGCCAGACGCTGAGCCCAGGCACATGCGATATCCAGACGCGCTTGTCCCGTTGAGACACGATCCTGCAGCCGGATAGGACGTTCTCATGCCGGCAGACGCCCGGCCCTGATTGTCCGACCTCTTGGGTGAGAATGCTCAGGGGGGTGTGGGAGAGAGAGACGGGTTGCTCCGCCGACTCCCAGACACACATGAGCACGCCTCCCCAAGGATGCAACATGAGCAAGAGGAGGTTCTCTGCGGGCATGGGCGCCGAGGGAAGATCTTGCCCGTGGCCGTAGACGGCCACGTCGTCACCGAAGAACTCCGGCACGACGGCGCAACCGCCGCGTCGGAAGGCGGGCAACTGCTCCGTGGGACCGCCGACACACACGGACTCCGCGCCCTCGCCAGTGCGCACCTCGACAAACGGCTCGCCTGCGGTCAAGCGGAATCGGCACTTCGTCCGCTCTGTCCCAGCGCTTGTGAACGTCACCTCTAACTCGACGGCGGCAGAGGTGTTCTCGATGACTCTGATCGACCGCGCACACCCGGAACCAGGGCCGGCCCACAGTGTCGCCTTCCTGGAGTACCCGCCCCTCCCTGCAACGTACAACTCTGGGCTCTTCTCGCTCGTGTACACGAGGAGCGCAACCCGGTTGTTCATGACGGCCGCGTGGCCCCGGAAGGTGCGCTCTACGGTGTTCTCTGCAACCTGCTCCCAAATCGAGGTCGGGGGTAGCGAGTCGTAGGGCGCGGACCCGGAGCCGGGGAACTTGGTGTCGTACAGGCGGACAGACGGGTCGGGCGGGGCGGCGGCAAGGGCGCACGTCGAGGCGAAAACGCAGAACAGCGCGGCAACGACCACCCTGGCACGGCCATGCGTGCCGCGGCTGGCGGCGAGACTGCTCGGCTCGCTGCGCTCGCTCGGAATGACGTTTCGGATCATCGCTGTTCCTCGACACAGCGGACTGCATGGGCCTTCCATGCGCCAACCCCGAACATGGTCACCCTTCTATGAACAACGTCGTCCCGTCAAGGGAATATTCCCTCGCT
>CAZIJC010000022.1:0-40383 GCA_964539385.1 uncultured Anaerolineales bacterium
GGGCCGCAACCCCGGTCTCTATCACAAGTTTGCCAAGGGGTTTATGGAGGAGTCGTCGAAGGCCGGGCGGCCGTTCTTCCTGATGGCCAACTCGCACGACCCGCACCGGCCATTCTCCGGCAGCGACCAGGAGGGGGGACGCTTCAAGACGGCGGCGGTGACGCCGCCGTCGCGCATCTACCGGCCCGGCGAGGTCCGCACGCCCGGCTTCCTGCCCGACCTGCCGCAGGTCCGCCGCGAGATCGCCGAGTACTACTGCTCCGTCCGCCGGTGCGACGATACGGTCGGGGCGGTCCTTGCGGCCCTCGATGAGGCGGGCCGCGCGGGCGATACGCTCGTTATCTTCCTTTCGGACCACGGCATGCCGCTGCCATTCGCCAAGACCAACTGTTACCTGCACAGCACGCACACGCCGTGGATGGTCCGGTGGCCGGGTGTGGTGAAACCGGGCGGCACGGACGGCGAGCACTTCATCTCCGGCATCGACCTCATGCCGACGATCCTCGACGCCCTGGGCCTGGAGCAGCCCGAAGGGATGGACGGCCGCTCGTTCCTGCCGCTGCTTCGCGGCAAGAAACAGGACGGCCGCACGCTCGTCTTCACGCAGTTCCACCAGACGGCCGGCCGCAAGCGCTACCCGATGCGGTGCGTCCAGAACGCACGGTTCGGATATATCTTTAACCCCTGGTCCGACGGGAAGCGCATCTTCCGCAACGAGTCGCAGAGCGGTCGCTCGATGAAGGCGATGCGGGCGGCTGCCGAATCGAGCGACGACATCCGCGCCCGCGTCGACCTGTTCCTCCTCCGCACGGTCGAAGAGTTCTACGATTTCGCCAAGGACCCCGACGCGCTGAAGAACCTCGTGGGCGACCCCGCGTACAAGAAAGACCTCGACGCGCTGCGCGCGGAGTTGGAGGGCTGGATGGTCCGCACGAAAGACCCCGCCCTCGACGCCTTCCGCCACCGCGACGACCCCGCCGCCCTCGCCAGGTTCATGGCCGAAGAAGACGCCCGCATGCGCGCCGCCGGGGCGGCGAAGAGAAAACGCAAGAAACAGACGTGACGCGCAAAAAAGGTACCAGGTACCTTTTTGTCATTTTCCGCGTTTTCGATGGCAAGAAGGCCGGTTTGACCAAAAAGGTACCTGGAACCTTTTTGTGGGTCCGTAGCTGTCCGCTAACCGACGCAGTTGCCAAGAAGGGGCAAGCCATGAAACGTCGTGGATTCCTGAGAGCCGCCGGCCTGGGCGCCGTTGCGGGCGCAGGCGGATGTCTCAAGGCCGCAGGACGCACGGATTCCGAAACAGCCGCGGCGGGCAAGGCGCCCGCACGCAAGCCCAACTTCATCATCGTCCTGGCCGACGACATGGGCTACGGCGACTCGTGCGCTTACGGCGGCTGGATTAAGACGCCGCACATGTATGATATGGCGGCCGGCGGACTCAAGTTCACCGACTTCCACTCCTCGGGCGCCGTGTGCAGCCCCACGCGCGCGGGCCTTCTGACCGGACGGTACCAGGAGCGGGCCGGCATCCCCGGCGTCATCAACGCCGATCCGAAGACGGCCGCGCACTGGCTCGGCCTGCAGACCTCGGAGGTCACCTTCCCCAAACTCCTTAAGGCGGTCGGCTACACGTCGGCCGTCTTCGGCAAGTGGCACCTGGGGTACACGAAGAACTACAACCCGCTGCATCACGGCTTCGACCGGTTCCGCGGGTACGTCAGCGGCAACGTCGATTACATCTCGCACTACGACCGCATGGGCGTGTACGACTGGTGGGAAGGGCTGGAACACATCAAGGAAGAAGGCTACGTCACGCACCTCATTACGAAGCACTCGCTCGCTTTCCTTGAGCAGAACCGGGACCGGCCTTTCTGCCTGTACGTGGCGCACGAGGCCGTGCACACGCCGCTCCAGGCGCCCGGCGACCCGGCCGGACGCGGGCCGGGCAAGGCCAAGGGCACCGGCGAGAAGCGGCCCGCCAAGGAAACCTACCGCCTCATGATGAAAGCGATGGACGACGGTCTCGGCGAAATCCTCGCCAAGGTCAAGTCGCTCGGCCTGGCCGAAAAGACGCTCGTCATCTTCTTCTCCGATAACGGCGGCACCCGGTACGGTTCCAACGCTCCCCTGCGCGACGGCAAGGGCAGCGTGTGGGAAGGCGGCCATCGCGTGCCGGCCATCGCATGGTGGCCCGGCAGGATCAGGCCAGGCACCGTTACGGACGAACTGTGCATCAGCCTCGACCTGGCGCCGACGATGCTCGACCTGGCCGGTGCGGCGGCGCCCGCGGGGCACGCGCTGGACGGCGTGAGCCTCGCGCCGCTCATGCTCGAAGGCAAGCCGCTCGGACGCCGCAAACTCTTCTGGAAAGGTCAGGCCATGCGCGACGGGCCGTGGAAACTCGTCGTCGCCGGCCGCAAGGCACAACTGTTCGATCTCTCCAAAGACATCGGTGAGACCAAAGACGTTGCCGACGAGCACCCCGACCGCGCCAAGGAGATGCTCGCCGCCGTCGGTGCGTGGAAACACGACATGGCCGCCACCGCCACGGCGCAGCCGGGGCCGCCGCCCGGCGTCACCATCGCACCCCGCAGCAAGAAGAGCGGCGCCGCGAAGAAGAAGCCCAGCCCATAGGGGGCACGAAAGCCCACGAGCCCGCCGCGGCAATGGGCCTTCCGAGCCTGTTGCGGCAATGGGCCTTTCGAGCCCGCCGCGGCAGCGGCGGGGCATGTTCCGCAACCGTGGCCTTCTGTTAGCCGACCCGGTTGCCAGGAAGGGGCAATTCCATGAAACGTCGGGAGTTTCTGAGAGCCGCCGGCCTGGGCGCCGTTGCGGCCGCAGGCGGATGTCTCAACGCCGCAGGACGCACGGCTTCCGAAGCAGGCGCGGCGGGCAAGGCGGCCGCACGCAGGCCCAACTTCATCGTCATCATGGTCGACGACATCAGCCAGGATATGTACGGCTGTTACGGCAACGCCGATATCAAGACGCCGCACATCGACCGGATGGCCCGCGAAGGCGTCGCCTTCAAGACCGCCTGGGCCACGCCCATGTGCTCGCCCACCCGGGCGATGCTCATGACGGGCCGGTACGCCGGCCGCACCAGGTTCTACCACAACGCGCTGAAACTCTTCGGCCCGGGCGAAGAGGCCAACCTGGTGAAGAACCACATGACGTTCGGCAAATTGTTGAAACAGGCCGGTTACGCCACCGCCATCGCCGGCAAGTGGCACGTGACGGGCGATCCGCCCTACGCCGAAACCGCCGGCTTCGACGAGTACTGCCTGTGGTCGGGGCCGAAGGAACTCGCGAAACTCGCCGGCAGCCCTCAGTTCACCGGCCTCTGGGAAGACGACGGCACCCCATCGCGGTACTGGCACCCCTGCATCGTCCGGAACCACAAACTCCTGGCGACCAGGCCGGACGATTTCGGCACCGCCATCCACACCGATTTCCTGTGCGACTTTATCCAGCGCAGCCGCGACGTGCCGTTCTTCGCCTACTTCCCGATGGCCGCACCCCACGGCACCCGAAAAGGGCAGACCACGAACCCGCTGCGCGGCAAACCCGGCGAGATCGAGCCGGCGTCCAGGCAAGAGGGCCGGGACCGATTCGTCTCGCTGAACGAGTTCGTCGACGTCTGCGTCGGCCGACTCCTCGCGCAGGTCGAGCATCTGGGCCTGGCCGAGCGCACCCTCGTCATCTTCACGTCCGACAACGGCAGCGCCGTCACCGCCAAGACCCGGGCCGTCGAACGCGGGTGCCGCGTGCCGCTCGTCATCCGGGGCGGCGGCGTCAAGAAACGCGGCATGTCGATGGAACTGACGGACCTGACCGACATCCTGCCGACGCTCGTGGACTTCGCCGGGGTCCGACTGCCCGAAGGCTACGAGATCGACGGCCGCAGCCTGGCGCCGTACCTGCGCGGCAAGACCGAGCGGCACAGCCGCGAGTGGGTTTACAGTTACATCGGCACCTCGCGGATGCTGCGCGATAAACGGTGGCTGCTCGAGGCCGTCAACCCGATCCTCGGCCTGCCCCGCGGACGCTTCTACGACACGGGCGGCAACCGCGACGGCAAAGGGTACCGCGACGTCACGGACTCGAAGGAGCCGGACGTCGTGGCGGCGCGAAGACGCTTCGACGAGATCCTCAAGCGCTTTCCGCCCGTCCGCAAGGACCATCCGTTCTTCCAGACGCGTCGCGGCAAGAAGTTCCTCGCCGCCTACACCGAGCCCGCCGCCGTCGAGAAACACTTGAACAATCACAGGGACTACCAGTACGTGTTGGTGGAGTGAAACAGGTCGTCGTCGCCGGCCCGAATGGTTGTTGACACGGAGGCGAATCCCCGAATACTGGCTGTGACTGACGGAACCGTCTGTGGCCGGGCGCACCTGGCGGCGGGGAGATCATGAAGGGTAAGACCAAAAACGTACCGCAGCGGACACTCGAACGGTTGACGCTCTACCGCCGCCTGCTGAACGCCCTCCACCAGGAAGGCGTCCGGCACGTCTACTCGCACGAACTGGCCGAGATGGCCGGCCGCACGCCCGCGCAGGTCCGGCGAGACCTCATGGCTGTCGGCTACGCCGGCAACCCCGCTCGCGGCTACGAGGTCGAGGGGCTTATCAAGAGCATGCGCCGGTTCCTCGACAAGCCGGGCGGACAGAACGTGGCGCTGGTCGGGGCCGGCAACCTCGGCAAGGCACTGCTGGCGTACTTCAAAGGCCGGCGGCCGAACCTGCGGATCGTCGTTGTTTTCGACATCGATCCGAACAAGGCCAACCGCCTGATCGGCGGGTGCCGCTGTTATTCGCCCGATCGCATGGCCCAGGTAATGAAGGCCAGGGACGTAAAGGTGGCCATGCTCGCGGTGCCGGCGGCGGCGGCCCAGCAGGTGACGGACCAACTGGTCGCCGCCGGTGTGCAGGGCATCCTGAACTTCGCGCCGGCACTGCTTCGCGCGCCGGAAAGGGTTTACGTCGAAGACCTCGACATGACGATGGCCCTCGAGAAGGTGGCGTACTTCTCGCGCCGGCGGCGAGCGGCCAGGGCGAGCGGTTCCTGACGGCTGCCGCCTCGCGCAGCCGCAACGGGGAGTACGGGACGCCGGCCCCACCTCACCTTGGGTTTGATTCCCGGCCGGCGGCCTTCATTGCTACCGGTGCCGTGCGTAGAATGGCATCCACGGCAAACCTGCGCTTGAGCGCACAGAGGCGGTGTGATGGCAGCGGTGCCCGACCTTCGGCTGGGGCTTGCCAACGAGGCGCCGGTCAACGAGGACGGCCGGTTTGTGCTGTATTGGATGACGACGGCGCGGCGCGTCGCGTGGAACTTCGGCCTTGACCGGGCCGTGTGCTGGGCGAAGCGGCTCGGCCTGCCGCTGGTCATCCTGGAGACGCTGCCGGCGGGCCGGCGCTGGGACAGCGACCGTCTGCACCGGTTCGCCCTCGACGGGATGGCCGATACGGCCCGGCGCGCGGGGGGCAGGGCGGTGGCGTACTATCCCTACGTCGAGGCGCGCCGCGGCGCGGGCGACGGACTGCCGGCGGCGCTCGGCCGGCATGCGGCGGTGGTCGTGACGGATCGGTTTCCGTGTTTCATCTGGCCGCAGGTCGTTGAGCGGACGGGTGCCCGGCTGGGTGTGCGGCTGGAGCAGGTGGATTCGAACGGCCTCTTGCCGCTTCTGGCGGCCGACCGGGTGTTCAAGACGGCGGCATCGTTCCGGCGGTTCCTTCAGCGGGAACTGCCGGAGCACCTGGCGGCGCCGCCAAGCCGGTGGCCGCTGGCGCGTCTGCATCTGCCGGTGCTCAGGGGGCTGCCGCGCGAGATCACACGGCGTTGGCCGAGGGCGTCGGCGGCGCTGCTTTCCGGGGGTGCGGCGGCGCTCGCCAGGCTGCCCATCGACCACGGCGTTGGGCCGGCGGCGGCGTGCGGCGGGACGACGGTGGCGGTGCGGACGCTCCGCCGGTTTCTGAAGGGGCGCCTCGCCCGTTACGGCCGGGGGCACAACCATCCGGACGACGAGGCGACGAGCGACCTGTCGCCGTATCTGGCCTTCGGCCACCTCGCGGTGCATCAGGTGCTGGCCGAACTGATGGCGGGGCAGGGGTGGTCTCCAGACAGGCTCGCGCCGTCGGCGACAGGCAAGCGCGAGGGGTGGTGGGGCGTCGATGCCAATGCCGAGGCGTTTCTCGACGAACTCATCACGTGGCGCGAACTGGGCTACAACCTGTGCGACCGGCGCGATGATTACGACCGGTACGGGTCGCTTCCTGCGTGGGCCCGCGTAACGCTCGCCGAACACGCGACGGACAGGCGGCCGTACCTCTACCGCCGCGCCGAGTTCGAGGAGGCACGCACGCACGACCCGTTGTGGAACGCCGCGCAGAGGCAATTGGTCCGCGACGGGCGGCTCCACAACTACATGCGGATGCTGTGGGGTAAGAAGATTCTGGAGTGGTCGGCCTCGCCCGAGGACGCGCTGGAGACGCTGATCGACCTGAACAACCGCTACGCGCTCGACGGCCGCAACCCCAACTCCTACACCGGCATCTTCTGGGTTCTTGGGCGGTATGACAGGGCATGGGGCCCGGAGCGGCCGGTCTTCGGGAAGATCCGGTACATGTCGAGCGCCAGCGCGCGGCGGAAACTGCGCCTGACGACGTACCTGAAGCGTTATGCACCGCGGGAGGAGGCCGAGCGATGAGCCGAGGGCGCCAGGCGCTTGGGCTGGTCGTTGTCGTGGTTGTGACGTTCGCGGCGGCGGGGGTCGGGTCGGTCTTCACGAGCGGGTCGGTTTCGCAGTGGTATCCGGCGCTGGCGAGGCCGTCGTGGACGCCGCCGGGATGGCTCTTCGGCCCGGTGTGGACGGCGCTGTATACGCTGATGGCCGTGGCGGCGTGGGCGGTATGGCGGAAGCAAGGGTGGGCCGGCGCGCGGGCGGCGCTCGTTCTGTACGCCGTGCAACTGGCGCTGAACGCGGCATGGTCGCCGTTGTTCTTCGGCCTGCGGATGTCGGGTGTCGCCTTCGTGGAACTCGTGGTCCTGTGGCTGGCCATTATCGCGACGGCCGTGGCGTTCTGGAAGAAGAGTCTGGTTGCCGGGGCGCTGCTGGTTCCGTACGTGCTCTGGACGACGTTCGCCGCAGCCCTCAACCTGGCCATCTGGCGGATGAACGCGTAGAAGCGGTGCCGAATCCGAGGGGCGGCAGCGCTCATCGGGGACGCGTGGAATGGGCCGTCACGGCGCCGGCACGTACGCGATGGACGTCTGGAGCGGGTAGGCGCACGTGCATCCGCTGCTGGCCTCCGGCAAGAGGAGCATGCCGCCGGCGGGGATGATGTTGATCCAGCATCCGGGGCGTGTCACGCTGTTGACCTTCGACGCCTGGCCGCCCGGCGCCAGGTCCCACCGCCACGGGTTTCCGCCTCGCCAGAACAGGTTGTGGGCCGAGGCCGAGATGTTGCCGCACCCGTGCCCGTGCCGCGAGAACTTCCATCCCTCCAGCGGCTCGCCCGTGTGCAACTTGTAGGCGAGCGGGTAGGTGTAGACGGTGTCGCCGACGATGGTGGGGTGGCGGTTCTGCTCGCCGTGTCCGCCTCCGGGTTTGTATCCGGAGTTGTGCGAGCGGTGCCAGAGGATTTTTCCGGAGTCGGCGTCGATGCCCCAGAAGAAGTACCACAGCCGCCCGTCGACGTATTTGTTGCCGCTCAGGATGAGTTTCTCGGCGGCGTAATTGATGTAGGCGATGTGTCGGCAGTTCGCCAGGTCGGCCTCTTTCTTCCAGAGCGTGCGGCCGGTCTCAAGGTCGAGGGCGACGAGGTGGTTGGGGCCGTCGAGGAACGCCGTCATGGGCATCCGCCCGAGTTTGTCGGCCAGGGCCTTGGGGCTGTGGCTCTCGAGAAGAAAGACCCGCCCGCCGCCGATTGTCAGCGTGGTGTTCAGGATGAGGCCGGACCTGTAGGTCCACCGCCGTCTGCCGCCGGCCGGGTCGAGGGCAAACAGATAATCGCTCGTGACGAGCGACATCTTGTCCTTCCAGAGTGCGGAGTCGGCCTCGCGGCTCTGGCGGAAGTAGGCGGCGTGCGGACGGCGCCCGCTGCCGACGAGCAGCCCGCCCACCGGCGCCAGGTAGCCCCAGTGCCGCATCTGGCCGCCGACGAGTTGCGGCATGGCCGTCTTGCGGAGGGTCTTGCCGCCGGCCACGTCGAACTGGTGGCACGTCGCCTGGGCCACGAAATAGAGCGCTGCGTCATCCACCGCCATGTTGCTTGAGTCGAGGAACGCGCCGAGTCGCCGCGAGTTCGGGATCTCGCGCTGCCACAGTTCCGCACCGTTGTACGCATCGACGGCGATGATGCGCCCGTCGCCGGGGATGAACAGCCGCCCGTCTTTGTAGAGCGGCGAGACGTTGCGGTGGTGGCGGTCGGCCATCTCGCGCGGACCGGGCCGGCCGAACCACTGAACCTGGAGCGGCCCGGTGATGCGCTGCTCCTTCGAGCACGCCGTGTTGCCGGGGTCGGCCAGGCCGTGGGTCCACTGGCCCGCCCCGGGCAGAGGCCCGCGTCGGACGACCGCCCACACGCCGTCCTCCTTGACGATGCGGGCGTCGGCCCCGTCCCATTTCGATGCGGCCAGCCACGCCTTCACCTGCGCGGCGTCCGTTGCCCCGGGCCGGCCGATGCAGACCACGCCGCCGCACGGACGCAGGACGCGCAGAATCTCCGCGCGCGCAGCCGGCAGCGCGCCGCCACCGACGGCGGCATCCGATACGATCAGGTTCGCAAAGTACGGCGGGTACGGCAGACGGTCTCCGTCGCCCGCGACGTGATGGACGACGATCCGCTTGCCGTAGGCGCCGACGCGGCTCAAGCAGCGTCTGGCCGCCGCCTCCTTTTCGGCGTCGCGCTCGATGCCGACGACGTGCAGGTCCGACCGCCTGGCGATCTCGTAAGCCAGCCGGCCGGTGCCGGCGTCGACAACGAGGCAGAAACCTTTCGACGCGCCGCACTGCTTGACGGCGGCCGCCGCGGCCCGTTCGTACAGCGGCGTCCACTTGTCCGTCGGATACGGCGAGGGCAGGGCGAACGGCTGGGTGGGGGTGCGGGGCGAGGAGACGTCGCTTGCGCGCCGGCCGGAGCCGTGCTCGAAACAGGTGATGGCACCCTGGTTGGTGCTGACGAGCAGCCTGCCGCCCGCCGCGGCGAGGCCGTAGGCCCGCCCGGCCACGTTTGCCGACCAGGTGGGGCGGCCGTTGTCGGCGCGGTGGGCGACGACGCGGCCTTCGCCGCCCGCGAAGAGCGTGTCGCCGGCCAGGATCAGCGCGTAGGGGTTCGTGCACGGCGTGCGCCAGAGCCAGCACGCTTCCATGGCGGCCGTCCGGTCGGCGATCTCCTTCGTGAGCCTCGCCTTCTCGGCCTTGGCCTGTGCGTCTTTGCGTTTGCCCAGTTTCTTGAGTTGCGCCTGGAGGGCGAGGCGCTGCCGGGCCAGCGGCACGTACTTGGCGCGGTCGACGGCGGCCAGTTGGGTGCGTGAATGGAGGTAGAAGCGGCCGTCGTGCGCGATGAGATGCAGGCCGCCGAACGCGACGATGCGCTGCCGCGTCTTGGCGTCCGAGAGGTCGATTTGCCCGGCGGTGTCTCCGGGTCCCGCCGCCACGACGTCGCCTGCGACGAGGGCGTAGCCGCCGCCCGTGCTGGCCACGCCGCCCAGGCCGCGGCCGTCTTTGCGGTCGAAGACGCCGGGGGCCGTGCGGCCGGCCGGCAGGTACAGCCGCTCGGCCGAGGCGAGCGCGTAGCCCTGCGCGGGCTGGTTGATTTTCTGCTTCCAGAGTTCGCGTCCGCCGGCGGCGTCGAGCGCGCAGAGGTAAACGCCCTCGGTGGTCGGCAGCAGGCCCGCCGCGCAGTAGGCGACGCCGCCGTCCACGATGACGCCCGTGCGGACGGGCCAGCGCGAGATCATCCGGCCGTTGCCGATGCAGCGGCCGCCGTCGGGGCCGGGGCGACTCTTCCACAACAGGTGCCCGTCGGACGCCGCGAGGCAGTAGACCCGGCCGTCATCGGAGCCGGCGTACACCTTGCCGTCCGCCACGGTTGGCGCCAGGCGCACGGGGCCCTCGGTGAAGAACGTCCATCGCACCTTGCCGTCGGCCAGGGCGAGGCACACGATGCGGTCGTCGGCGGAGGAGCCGAAGAAGACGGCGTCGCCCGCAACGGCCACGTGGAACGCGCGGTCGTAGACGACGCGCGGGTTGAGGTTGTGCTTTTTGTGCCAGTAGTCGTGCCTGGCGGGGTCGGGCCAGGAGGGGGCCGGCGGGTGCGGCGACGCGAAAGTCCACGCGACCTTCAGCGGGGGGCTTAGCGCTTCGGCCGTGGCGCCGCTGCGGGCGGCGTCGTGGTTGTAGGTCGGCCAGTCGGCCCCTATCGCGGCGGCGGCAAACGCCACCGACAGGCACCACGCCGCTACGATGCTCGGTTTCTGCCTCACGCGCGGCTCCTTATGCGGTTTCGGCGCTCAAAGTCGGGGCGGGCCGCCTGCGACGACAGCGCTACTTCGCCGTGTGTCGCGGCGGGTCAGGAGACCCGCCGCGCGGCGCGACTGTTACTGGCGCAGGCTCACCTTGTCGGCGGTCGGGAAGTCGGCCGGCACCTTCTGTGTGACCTTTCCGGTGGCGGCCCATTCGGTGCCGCGCTGGAAGGGGACGATGAAGGCGACGCTCTTGAGTTGCTTTCCGGCGTGGCCGGGGGCGATGTGGAAGCATCGTCCCTTGCCGTAGGCGATGGTCATGAGCATCGGCTCGTGATTTCCGGTGCCGCGCTTCTCTTTGGCCGAGAAGGCGGTGGCCAGGACGGTGACGTTCTTCGCCGGTCCGCGGAGTCGGTGGTAGAGTTCGTCGGCCGAGTGCATGAAGGCGGGCGGCAGGCCTTTGGTGATCGGGTGGTCGGGCTCGCGGACGACGATCTGGAACGGGTGCTGCGGTCCGTGTCCGCCGCCGCGGCCCGGGCTGGTGTCGTGGACGGTCTTGCCGTCTTTCCAGTGGAGGAACGGCCCGTCGGTCTCGTTTCGGCCGCCCCATCCGCCGACGGCGATGATCTCGTTGTACTCCTTCCATTTTCGGAAGGGGTTGCAGGCGGCGTGGTAGCAGACGTATCCGCCGCCGCCGGCCACGTAATCGACGAAGGCCTTCTTGGTTTCCTCGGGCCACTCGGCCCCGTTGTAGTTGCCGACGACGACGTTGTAGGCGGCGAAGTCGGGCTTGTAGCCGCTCATGTCCTTGCCTTTGGGCGGCGAGGTGGCCACGTCGATCTTGAACAGGCCGGTTTCTTCAAGCAGCCGCTTCAGGATCGGCGTGGATTCCTTCCAGTTGTGGTTGTTCTGGCCGTCGATAATGAGGGCCTTCAACGGCGGCTCGGCGGCCGTGGCGACGGTGGCCGCCAGGACACAGACGGCAAGTGCGGCGAACAGATGTTTGAGCGACATCGCATTCTCCTTCCGGGTTCGGGTATTCAGTCGGCGCAGCATTAAACGCCGGAGTGTACCGCGCGGTGACGGAGATTTGTAGCATCATCCCGCGTGCGGGGTGGCATGGCCACGCTTGCGTGGCCATGTGAGACCTTCCGGGCGCTAGCGCTCATGGCCACGCAAGCGTGGCCATGCCACCCGGCTGTGGGCTACCTTACTTCGCGGGCGAGGGCGGGCGCCGGACGCAGCGGAAGCCGACGAAGCCGTGGACGTCGGCGCCGAAACAGACGTCGGTGTAGCCGGGGTCTTCGTGGTTGCGGTAGGCGGCGCGGCACAGGTTGGGCCGGGAGTTCCAGCATCCGCCCCTGAGGACGCGGTTCTTGCCGGACGGCGGGCCGACGGGGTCTCGCTCGGGGCTTCTGGCGTAATAATCCTCGGCGTAGAAGTCGTGACACCATTCCCAGACGTTGCCGCACGTGTCGTAGAGTCCCCACGGGTTGGGCTCGCGCGTGCCGACGGGCTGGGGTCCCAGCCGCTTGTTGCCTTTGAACCAGGCGTAGCGGCGGAGGCGCGACGGGTCGTCGCCGAAAGGGTAGGCGGCGGTGGTGCCCGCGCGGCAGGCGTATTCCCATTCGGCCTCGGTGGGGAGGCGGTAGCCGTCGGCCGCAACGTCGCGCGCCCGGGACTTGGGATCGTAGGCGGGCGTGAGGCCCTCGAGTTTCGAGCGTGCGTTGCAGTAGGCTGCCGCCTGGGCCCAGCGGATCTGCTCGACGGGGTTGGCGGGGTCCTTCCATTTTGCGGGGTTGGTTCCGATGGCCTTCTCGTACTCGGCCTGGGTGACCTCGAACCGGTCGATGTCGAAGGGGCTGACCCAGATGCGGTGTGGCGGCTCATCAACCTGGTCCTCGGCGCCCGAACCCATGGTGAACCAGCCGCCGGGCAGGCGGACCATCGCAACGCCGGACGGGGTGGTGATGACGGTCGGGGCGTCGGCGCCGGCGGGCGGTTCGGTGCGTTCGCAGCCTGCGGGGTGCAGGAAGCCGAGGGTCAGCGCGGCAAGCAGGGCCCTCAGGATCGTGGGGTGCCACCCGGTCATCGGGGATGGTGCCGCTGAACCCATGCCCTCGGTCACTCCTCGGCGGGGGGCAGCCAGTCGTAGTCCCAGTGGTGGCCGATCCAACCGGGCGGGCTGATGGTGACGGTCTCGGAGTCGGCGAGGCGGACGATGCACAGGGGCGAGTGCCGCTTCCAACTGCCCTTGTGGGGGATCTTGACGTAGGCGACGTACCGTCCGCAGTGCGACCAGCGTCCGCAGGGGTCTTGACCGAGTTTTTCCTTTGGCAGTGTGATGATTTTGCCGTCGGTGCCCTCGGGCAGGTCGGGGCGGAAGCGTCGGAGGGCGAGGCTGCCTCCGCCGTTCCAGCAGGTCCACTTGGCGTCGGGCGAGAAGTGTGGGTGGCATTCGCCTCCGCCCGCCGGGTGGTTGGGCATCTTTCGGATCTCGCCGCCCTTGGACGACATGAAGTCGACGGAGTACTTCGAGCCGCGGAAGTTGCGGATCTCGAAGATGAACCATTTGCCGTCGGACGTCATGTCGGCGATGCTGACGCGCCGCTCGACGGAGATCGGCTGGCTCGTCTCGCCGGTCGTCATGTCGGTGTAGACGATGCCGCGCTTGCCGCAATGGACGGTCCGCTTGCTGTCGGGCGTCCAGACGTAGGCGCCCCAGACCTCGCGGGTCTTGAGGGTCTTTGTGTCCACGAGGTAGTCGCCGTAGTTGTAGGTGAAGCAGGTGCCGTCGGGCGCGGTGCGGGGGATGTGTTCCTCTTTGTCGGGCGTGTTGGTGAGCCTTTTGAGGCCGGCGCCGTCGGCATGGATGATGTAGAGGTCGCGCGGCGGGTACTTGTGGTTCTTGAAGTCGCTGCCCTTCTCGGGGTGGATGGCGATGACCAGGCGGTAGCCGGTCTGGGTGAGTTCTTCCTTGAGGTCCTTGATGCGCGGCGGGGCGAAGGGGTCGCACCGCGGCGGCATCTGCCACGTGGCGCGGAGCGAGGGTTTTTGCTCGGCGCGGCAGACGCTCGCCAGGGCAAGCGCGGCCAGCAGGGTCGCGTACGGTCGGACGTTCATGGCGCTCTCCTCGGACTCTCAAGCGACACGGCCTCACGGCCGGGTGGCATGGTCACGCGCCGTTGCGTGCCCATGTTGCGGATTCGAGGACATGGCCACGCAAGCGTGGCCATGCCACCCTGTTGCCACCGCGGCGTCACGGCAGGCGGTAGGCGTAGACGGCGGTGTTCCAGTTCAGCGGCACCTCTTCGGCGTCGAGCGGCTTGGCGTGCGAATCGGGCGCCACCTGCCCGAACGACCAACGCGCCCCGCGCTCGGGCGTCCACCAGGTGACGTGCGGCCAGATGATGGTTGCTTCTCGGGTCTTGGGGTTCGGCGCGACGTAGTGGCGGACGCTTTGTGTCAAGTAGACGTTCGGGCCGGCGTTTTCGCGTTCCAGTCCCGCGACGAAAGGCGTTGAGCCGACCTTGGGGATGAGGCGCTCGAAGCGTTTCGGACGGCCGGCGCGCAGCACGGCCACACAGCCGGCGATGACGCCGGACGGCGGGCCGCGAAACTCCTGGGGCGTTGCCAGTTTCGCAAGGTCCTCCGGCGACTCATTCAAGAGAAGTGAGCGCAGTTGCACCAGGCTCGGCATGATGTGCGAGTTGTTCGTGAACTTCCGCTTCGGGTCCCAGCGTTCGGTCAGGAGGTCCATTTCCTTGCGGACGTCGGCGGCGAGGGCGTCGCGGTAGAAGCGGGCCACGTCCTCGTTGTGGAAGCGGACCCACCGGTTGGTGTATTGGCGCTCGCCCGTTTCGGCGGGGTAGGCGGGGCCGTCGATCTGCCAACCGGCCGTCTCGCCCCAGAGGTTCGTCAGGTAAACCTCCTCCGGCATGAACTCCATCGTGTGCCGGGGCTGGTGCAGGCGGAAGTACCCGGCGCCCCGCTGCTTGACCCAGTGATGGACGAGTTCGCGGGCGAACATGTAACAGCCGTAGGCGTAAGCGTTCATGTCGCCGACCTTCCAGGCCATCCGTGCGAAGGCGAGGCAGGGTGCGGCCTCGTCGCCGAGTTCGGCGATAGACCCGCGGCCGCAGGTGCTCCAGGTCGTCTCGGCCGGCGTGCAGAACAGTTTCCTGACGAGGTCCCACCGCTTTTTCACGAGGTCCCAGTCGCCCGTGTAGTGGGCGTAGCACCAGAGGGTCTCCAGGAGGTTGGTCGAGAACTTGCCGGCGTCGCCCAGGACGCCCCACGAGCCGATGCCCGGCCCCTCCAGGAGAAGATAGGTGCGGCCGGAGTCTTTCGGGTACTCGCGCTCGGTGAAACGGTCGCCCACGACGACGTCTTCGTTGAAGTATTTCTGGAGGCTCGCGGTGGCCCGGTCGCGCGTCTCCTCGTCGTAGTACGGCAGGCCCTTCGCGTACCACTGGTCGCCCTGGACGGCCCAGCAGAAGTTGTTCATGCCGCCGTGATCGTAGTCGTAGCGGTCGGCCGAGGGGAACTTGCGCCGGGCGGTCTCGCGCAGGCGCTCCAGCGCCGCCGCCACCGTCGGGTGGGCGTCGGCATCCGGCGGGTCGGACGCTTCCGTTTCGTGCACGTACTTCAGGACGTAGAACGTGGCGTCGAACTCATCGACCCTCTCGATGCCCATGTACGGGCCGTACGGCGTGAACATCCCCGGGTTGGCCACCGGCCGCGAGTACGTGACCGGGAACTTGCCTTCCATCGACGCCAGCGCCAGCACCGGGCTGATGGGGGCGAACTTGAGTTGCGGCGTGTGCCAGTCGTCCTCGATGGAGACCCATTGGAACCGCGACCGGATGGTGACGGCGTCGCGCTGGCGGTCCACGCTGAAACTGTCCTCGCAGTAGATGGGGAACTCGCGCGACACGTTGGCCCAGTAACGGATGCGCCGAAGGACGTCCTCCGGCAGGCGCCGCGCCCACTCCCACGTTTGGACCTTCTTGGAAGGCAGGCCGTGGGCCGCGAGGTATTCCTTGCCTTCCTGCGGCGGCTTGTAGGCGCCGTAGAGCGGCATGAGGACGGCCAGGCCCGCCGGGCCGTCGAAACGGAAAACCAGGCCGCTTGAGTCGAACCGGATCGACCGCGGCCGTTTCTGAAGGTACACGACCCATGGGCTGTCCCAGTCGTTCCACCCTTCGGCGCCGGCGAACCAGACGAGGATCCAGCACTCGCTCATGGCGGCGCCGTCCATCTCGCCTCCCGCCTCGACGACGCGCGGCGTGCCGGCGGTGGCGTAGGCCGCGTGGGTGGGTCCGCCGCGCCCGGCCTCCTTCATGTGCGTGAAGAACGCCAGGTAGTTCGTGGTGCAGCGGTAGAGTGTGGCGGGGCTGAGTTCGGTCTGGATGAAGAAGAACGGGGCCTTTCGCCACTCGTTCGGGGCCGAGCCCATCGGGCGCACCCGTCGGATGACGGACGACGGCGCCGCGGTCGGCGGGCCGTAGAGCGACCGCGCCATCGTCGGCGGCGCGTAGCGCGGCCGGTCTTGTGACGACTTCTTCTTGTTCTTGGCCGCCCAGGCGGTGGCCGCCATCGCGCCTGCGAGCAGCAGGGCTGCCACGGCCTGTGCGCGAATGGGCCTGGCCATGATTATCCTCCCGGTGTCCGTGACGGGTCGGAGTCCCGGTCGCCTGGTCGGTTGAAAAAACCGGCGCCGGCGCCTATGGTAAGACTGGCCGACACGCCGTAGTGTTACGCGGCGGAGCGGGGGAGGGCAAGGCTTTTCGGACGGCGCGGTTCGCTGCTCCGGCTGACCGTGTGAGGGTGAGGACCGACGCTTATGAGCGAGTTTGCCTGCGAGCAATTGCGGGCGTGTGTGCGGCGGCACCGGCCGGACGCCGACGGGCCGCTTGCGTTTGAGCCGATTCGCACCGGCAAGTTCAACACGTCGTTCTTCGTGCGTGCGGGCGGCGAGCAGATGGTGCTTCGGATCGCGCCGCCGCCCGGCGCCGTCTTCTGCTTCTACGAGCGCGACATGATGAGGCAGGAGCCGGGCATTCACGCGCTGCTGCTCGAGAAGACCACGGTGCCCGTGGCGCGGATCCTGGCGTTCGACAAGTCGCACGAGACAATCGACCGCGACTTCCTCCTGATGGAGCGGCTGCCGGGCACGCCGCTGTCGGACGGACCGCGGTGCGACACGAACCGGGTGCTCCAGGAGGTGGGTGAGTGCCTGGCGCAGGTCCATCGCCTGACGGCCGAGAGGTACGGCTACCTCGGCGAGCACCGTCCGATGGAGCCGCAGAAGACGTGGGCCGAGGCGTTCCGGGTCATGTGGGGCAGTCTTCTCGACGACATCGTCGCCACGGGCCATTACGACGCGGCCGAGGCGAAGCGACTGGCCGCGCTGCTGGAGCGGCATCTGCCGCTGTTCGACCGTCCGGCGCCGGCGAGCCTGCTGCACATGGACATCTGGAGCCAGAACCTGCTCGTGGACCGTGAGGGCCGGCTCTCGGGCATCGTCGATTGGGACCGTGCGCTGTGGGGCGACCCGGAGATCGAGTTCGCGGTGCTCGATTACTGCGGCATCTCGCAGCCGGCGTTCTGGCGCGGGTACGGACGCGAGCGCGACACGTCGGACGAGGCGGCGGTGCGCAGCGTGTTCTATCTCTTGTATGAGTTGCAGAAGTACATTGTGATCCGCCACGGGCGCAACCGCGACCCGGCGGCGGCGCGGTCGTACAAGCGGCAGGCGATGGAGATCCTCGCGCGGCATTTTGGGTGACTATAACTACGTATGATGAATGCCTATGTGTCTTTCCGGCGGGCGGGCTGGTCCAATCGCTCGCAGCGCCGTCGGCGCCGGGCCGGGGGCGATTGAAACCGGCGCGGGATGAAAGACGATTTCGGCGCGTTCGCATGCCCTGCGGCACGTGGCGGCGGCCTGTTCTCGGCGCCTCCAACGCGGCGGGGAGGGCAGGGAGTCCGGGATTTTTTCACCCACCGGGCCGCCAGAATCCGATAGGTGCTTTGGCACGCGGCCTACGACGGCTACGCTGCGGCGACACGCCAAATGGAGTGTCGCGCTGCGGGGGACGGGGCGAAAACCAACCACGGGAGCGACGTCATGCCGGACAGTCAGGTACCCGGACCGATCCCGCCGCACGGCGGCGCCTTGGTCGAAAGGCTCCTCGCGGAGCAAGAGGCGGAAGCCGCGGCCGCGCGGGCCGCCGGCCTGCCGCGCGTCGAACTCTCACGACGCGAGCGGTGCGACCTCGAACTGCTGGCTGTCGGGGCCTTCAGCCCGCTGACCGGGTTTATGAACAGGCGTGAGTTCGAAGGGGCCGTGGACTCCATGTCTCTGCCCACCGGCGAGCCCTGGGCCGTCCCCATCACGCTGAGCACCGGCAGGGACCAGGCCGACGCCCTTAGAGAAGGGCAGGAAGTTGCCCTCTTCGACGGCGAATCCGGCCGGGTGCTGGCGATTCTGCATCTGGCGGAGAAGTACCACCACGACCGCGAGCGCGAGTGCCGCGAGGTCTACAAGACCACCGATGTCGAGCATCCCGGCGTCGCCACGGTAATGGGCCAGGGCGAAGTGTGCCTGGGGGGCCAGGTGGACGTCATCCGCCTCCCGCCGCACGCGGACCTGCTCCAGTACCGCTGGACGCCGCGCCGGACCCGCGAGGAGTTCGACCGGCGCGGTTGGAAGATGGTGGCGGCGTTCCAGACGCGCAACCCGTGCCACCGGGCGCACGAGTATCTTCAGAAGGTCGCCCTGGAACTGTGCGACGGGCTTCTGCTGCATCCGCTGGTCGGCGAGACGGCCAAGTCGGGCGACATTCCCGCCGACGTCCGCATGAAGACCTACGAGGTCATGTTCGAGAACTATTACCCGAAGGACCGGGTTCTGCTGACCGTCCTGCCGGCGTCGATGCGGTACGCCGGGCCGCGCGAGGCCATTCTGCACGCCATCATGCGCAAGAACTACGGCGTCACGCACTTTATCGTCGGCCGCGACCATGCCGGCGTGGGCGACTACTACGGCACGTACGAGGCGCAGGAGATTTTCGAGCAGTTCGATCCGGAGGCCATCGGCATCGTGCCGCTGAAGTTCGAGCACGCTTTCTTCTGCCGCAAGTGCGACGGCATGGCCTCGGGCAAGACCTGCCCGCACGGCCCGGAGGATCGGGTGTTTTTCTCGGGCACGAAGGTCCGCGAGATGCTTGCTCGCGGCGAGGCCCCGCCGCCCGAATTCACGCGGCCCGAAGTGGCCGCCATCCTCATCGAAGCCGCCAAACAGCAGGCCCACGAATAAGGTATCACGCCTGGTTTAAGGTGTCGCGCCTGGTTAAGGTGTCGCGCCTGGTTAGCCGCCGGACACCTCCGGCGCGTCTTGAGAAGGAGGCGAAGATGTCCCAAGGTTTTGTGCTATGGTTTACCGGCCTTTCCGGTTCGGGCAAGTCGACGATCGCCGACCTCGTGGTCCCGGAGTTGCGGGAGTGCGGCGTGAAGATCGAAGTCCTCGACGGCGACGTGGTCCGCACGAACCTCTCGAAAGGGTTGGGTTTCTCGAAGGAGGGCCGCGATACGAATATCCTGCGCGTCGGGTTTGTCGCCAACCTGCTCGCGCGCAACGGCCTGGCCGCCTGCTGCGCGTGCATCAGCCCGTACACCGAGATCCGCGACACCGTCCGAAGGCAGGTGGAGGGCGATGGCGGCGCCTTCATCGAGATATTTATGGACACACCGCTCGACGACTGCATCCAGCGCGATCCGAAAGGCCTTTACAAGAAGGCCCTGGCGGGCGAGATCAAGCAGTTCACCGGCATCGATGACCCGTACGAGCCGCCCGAGAAGCCTGAGATCGTCCTCAAGACGCACGACGCCACCCCCGAAGAGTCGGCCCGGCAGGTCATCCAGTACCTCGAACAGAAAGGCCTGATTCCGACGGAGTAAGGGGTGAGCCGGGGCACGCCCCGGCCTACGTCTGCGGAGACACGGATCATGGGCTGGGAAGCCTGGACAACGTGCGGCCTCATCGCCTTGCTGGTCGGACTGCTGGCCTTTACGCGCTACAGTCCGGACGTCATCCTCCTGGGCGGCGTCACGCTGCTGCTCGTCCTGGGCATCCTGACGCCCAAGGACGCCCTGTCGGGCTTGGCGAAAGAGGGCATGGTCACCGTCGGTGTCCTGTACATCGTGGTGGCCGGCGTGCGTGCCACGGGCGGCATGGCGTGGATCGTCCGGCACCTGTTGGGCCGCCCCAAGTCGGTGTTCGGCGCGCAGGCGCGCGTGATGGGCCCCGTAGCCGGGATGAGCGCGTTTCTGAACAACACGCCCGTGGTGGCCATGATGATCCCCGCCATCTCCGAATGGGCGAAGAAGATGCGCTTCCCGGTCTCCAGGCTGATGATTCCGTTGAGTTACGCGGCCATCTTCGGCGGCATCTGCACCCTGATCGGAACCAGCACCAACCTGGTCGTCAACGGCCTGGTCATCTCCGAAACCGGCACGCCGGGCCTCGGAATGTTTACCATCACGTGGGTCGGCCTGCCGTGCGCCCTCGTCGGTATGGTGTACCTCCTGGTGATGGGCCGGTGGCTGCTTCCGGATCGCAAACCGGCGATCAGCACGACGGACGACCCGCGGCAGTACACCGTGGAAATGATCGTCGAGCCGGACGGCCCACTTGTCGGCAAGACGATCGAGCAGGCCGGCCTTCGCCACCTGCCCCACCTTTACCTGATGGAGGTCGAGCGCGACGGCGAGTTGAGGCCGGCCGTCGGGCCACGGGAGGTGCTCCGGGCCGGCGACCGGCTCGTTTTCGTCGGCATCGTCGATTCGGTGGTCGAACTGCAGAAGATGCGCGGCCTGAAGCCTGCCACGGATCAGGTCTTCAAACTGGATGTCCCGCGGAGCCGGCGGCGCCTGATCGAGGCGGTTGTCTCCAACACGTGTCCGCTTGTGGGTATGAGCATCCGAGAAGGCCGGTTCCGCACGCTTTACAACGCCGTCGTCGTTGCCGTGGCTCGCAGCGGCGAGCGCATCCACGCCAAGGTCGGCGACATTGTCCTGCAGCCGGGCGACACCTTGCTCCTGGAGGCGCTGCCGTCTTTCGCCGAGCAGCATCGCGACTCGCGCGATTTCTTCCTCGTAAGCGCGATCGCAGATTCGGCGCGCCCGCGATACGAGCGGGCCTGGGTCGCGATGCTCATCCTGTTCGCCATGGTGGCGGCGGTCACGATCGGATGGCTGAGCATGTTCAAGGCGGCGCTGCTGGCGGCCGGTCTGATGATCATCACGCGCTGCTGCCGCGCTTCGGAGGCTCGCCGCAGCGTCGATTGGCACGTCCTGCTGGTTATCGCGGCCTCGTTCGGCCTGGGGCGTGCGTTGCAGACGAGCGGCGCGGCCGAGGCCATCGCCGGCCGGCTTATCGGCCTGGCCGGCGGCAGTCCGTGGCTGACGCTGGTGGTGGTCTACGCCGTGACGACCGTCTTTACGGAGATCATCACGAACAACGCCGCCGCGATTCTTATCTTCCCCATCGCCCTGGCGACGGCGGGGAAACTGGGTGTGAACTTCATGCCGTTCGTTGTGGCCATTATGGTGGCCGCCTCCGCCAGTTTCGCCACGCCGCTCGGCTACCAGACGAACCTGATGGTCTATGGGCCGGGCGGGTATCGCTTCACCGACTATACCCGCATCGGCCTGCCGCTGAACATTCTGATGGGTGTCGTGACGGTCTTGTTGGCCCCCCTGGTCTGGCCGTTCCACGCGTAGGCCGGACCATAGCGCAGCGCCGCCCCTCCGGCGTCACATCCAGCCAGCCGTACATCTAATTAGCCCTGACTCTAGCTGACCTTGCATCTAGCCGCGCACGTCAGTAAGCGGCCGGCTCCCCCGCTCACCTGCGCTGGCGGCCTACGGCTCGGGTTCAACTTCAAGGCGTGCTTCGTGGACGGCGGCAAGGGGGAGGGCGCCGTCGCCCGAGAGCGACAGCGTCCACAGGCTCTTTGCCGACGGTGCGAGGGGCCACCGCTCGAGGTTCGACGTGCCGGGCCTGGCCTTTCCGAGGACGGGGTCGCCGACGGGTTGGCCGCCGGTGTCGAAGACCTGGACGCCGACGACGATGCCGCCGCGCAGCGGGTCGGGTCGTTTCAGTTCCACGGCGATGCGGCAGCGCAGGTCGAGGCGCCGCTGCGGCTGGCCCGCCGCAACGGGCAGGGCGACCGCGGGAACCGACAGGATGCCGCCCCGCCGACCGTTTCGGACGACGCCCTTGATGGTTAGGGTTCCCCCCTTCGCCAGCGGCGTCGAGGCCGCCAGCGTCAGGTGATACACGTACAGTCCCGGCCCGTGGCCGCGCGCCGTCAGGTCCGCACCGAACTTGGCTTCCTTGTACTTGGGGTCGGTCTGCGACAGAGGCGCGCCCTCGTCCGGCAGGCCGCCCGTTTTGATCGGCCGCAGGTGCGAGTCCTCATTGCATGGCGCACGCAGGCGGCGGAGGGCTTCTTCCGACAGCGGCGCGTCGGGATAGCCCTTGAGGATCTTGAGTTCAACCGTTCGGACGGGCGTTTTCTCGGCAAACCTGGACTCGCGGCGGTTGCGGGCGAACTGCTCGGCGTGCCAGGCCAAGTGGGCATCCGCACGGCTGTTCCAGTACGTCCAATTGTGGCTGCCTTCGCCGACGTGCCATTTGCAGGCGAGGCTCTTTGAGGCGAGTATCCGCCTGAACGCCTCCATCTGTGGAAGCGCCCCGTCCTTCGCACCGGCGTCCAGCGAGAGTGCGAACGGCAAGGGCGGCTGCTGCTTTGCCGCCAGGGCGATGCACGAGCGCTCGGCGTACCGTTGGAACGTCTCGCCGGTGCGCGGCCCGATCCAGTGGTCGAGGCCGACGGCGCCGGCGTACCCCCGCAGTTCCATGGCGCCGGACAGGACACTGACGCTGCCGTAAAGGTTCGGCCGTCGGACGGCGTGGTAGAAGGCCGCGTGACCTCCCGCCGAGATGCCGACGATGGCGCGCTGGCCCTTCTGGGGTGAGACGGGGTACTTCGATTCGACGAATGCGCGGAGTTCCTGCGTCAGGAAGTCGCCCCACCGCATCCACGGTTGGGCGGGGGAGTTCATAAACCACGTGGCCCCGCCGACCGCCGGGCAGACGGCGACCAACTCGTATTTGCCCAGCAGGGGATGAAGCGCCTTTTTCCACTCGTGCTCGTCGCCGAGGAGTCCGTCCAGGAAGTAGATGGCGGGGTAGGCGCCGTCGGTCTTCAGGCGTTCGGGCCGGCCGACCCAGAACCGTTCGATCTTGCCCGCCGCCGGCGACCGAACCACGTAGTGGTCCCACAGGACGTTGGCGCGCGGGGTTGGAGTCGGCGCGGGCGGCGCAGGCGCGCCCCCCGCCGTGGCGCCGAAAAGCAAGACGGCTGCGGCGGTCGCGAGAACGCTTCTCCGGCCTGTACGCTGCGGTGTCGGGGCCAACGTGATGTCTCCTTCATCATGAGGGGCCGTGGATGCCCTTGCCCCTGTGCGTTGCAGGCACGGCGGACGGTGCGGCGTCAGGCCGTCGGCACCGAGAGGCGGTCGCGATTTCGCGCGACGGCCCACAACATGCCGAGACCGCCGAGGGCGTAGATGCCCATCGCCGCTATCAGGGCCGTTGTGAAGCCGGCGTGGATGCTGACAAGGACGCAGAGCATGCTTCCGATAACGGTGGCGAACGCGTTGACCCCCCACGCCCAGGGACGGATCGATTCGTCGGTGCGCTCGAGCAATCGCAGACCCGTCGGGAACGGCATCCCCATCAGGATGCCGATCGGCAGGAGGCCTGCGGCCGTCACGAGCCACCGTGCCGGCAAACTGAGCCCCATCAGTCTCGGCATCGCCAGGTTCACCAGCAGGATCTCGGCCACCGTCGCAACAAGCAGGGCCACGATGACGACGGCCAGTCCTCGGCCCGGGCGCCGGCGAAACACGCGGGCGATATAACTGCCCACGCCCGAGAAGACCAGAATCGAGGCAAGCGTGATGGCCATGCTGTAAACCGGCCCGCCCACGAAGACCGAAAACTTCTGAAGCAGCGCGATCTCGATGAACATGAACCCCAGACCCAGTGCCGCAAAGTACAGAAACACGCCGAAACGCCCGCGCCCCGACGACCGCAGCCGCCCACCCATCCACAGCGGCCCAAGGATGAAGATCAAACTCAGCACCAGCATCTGGGCCAGACTGAACGCCAGGATGAGAAAGCCGAGCGGCACCCGCGTGATGCCGTAGCCTCCCGTACTTCCGGCCAGCCCGCTTTTTCCACTCGCCAACCCGAACACCGACCTCCACCGGTAGAACTGGAAGAAGAACGGGTCATCGTCGGTTGTCGGCCGGATGTTGAACGCGTAGCCGGCGATCTGGCGGGCCCGGCCACCGGCGTCGGCGCGAAGAAACGTGTTGAACGGGCCTGCGCGCTCGTGATAGGGGTCGTAGAGGACCTCGAAGCCCCGGTCCTCGGCCCAGCGCGCGAGGCCGGCCACCTGCTGCTCGGTGAAGGGGGACCGCTTCAGCAGCGTCTCCGCCCATGGGGAACGTCCCTTGTAGGCCGGCCCGGCCAGGACGACGAAGTGCCGGTGCGGCTGCGTCACGCCCGCCTCGGCGAGCATGGCCGTCTGCGTCGTGACCAGGCGGAGCGTTTCGCGCGGCGGGTCGAACAGCCAGCGGGAAAACGACAGGATGCCGTCCTTCGTGAGATGGTTCCAGTAATCGCGCATCGCCTCGCGGGTGTAGAGGAAGTTCTCGCTCAGGGCGTACGCGCCGCTCGAGAGGGCCGTGAACGTATCGACGCCGGAAAGTTGAATGACGTCGAACGTCTCGCCGCTGCGCGTGAGGTAGTGGCGGCCCTCGGCGACGACCATCTCGAAGCGGTCGCCCTTCCACAGGGCCGGGCATCGGTCGCGATAGCGATGTTTCACGGCGTGGACCGTCACGGGATTCAGATCGACGCCCACGATTCGCTCGGCGCCGTGGTGCATGGCGATGAGGGCGTCGATGCCTCCGCCGACGCCGATGACGAGCGCCCGCCGCGCCGGCTGCACCGTGTAGGCCACGCCTTGAAGGTACTCGCCGAGAATCGCGACGTTCTCCGGGTCGTCCTTGACCAGCATGATGCCGGTGGGCGCGGCGCCGTCCTGGAAGATGCCCTGGACCGCAGGCGGCACCGCGGTAAACCGCCGCGCCAGCGCGCCGCCGAAAGACCAGTACCCCTCGCGCGGCTTGAGGACGTCGATCTTGCCGACCACGTGCCAGCGGGAATGCACGACTTGGTTCTCCTGGCGGAACATGTCTTTGCTCGGCGGGTAGTGCAGCGGCAGGAGTTCGGTCCGCGTGCCCAGCACCGTCAGGCCCAGCGCGGCGAGCAGCGTGAGCCCGTACGCCCATCGGCGCCACCGGACGCCGCCGGCGCCGAGAACGCAGGCCGCCAGCGCGGCGAGCGTCGCGGCCAGGAAAATGCCCGTGACCGCCCCCATCTGGTTGATGACCACCAGGCCCGCCAGCGCCCCGACGCCGGCGCCGAGGAGGTCGGCGAAGTAGAACTGGTTGACGCGGTCGCCCGCCATTGCGACGAGGCGGCCGATGCATACCCCGGCAAAGAAGAACGGAATCCCCACCACGACGTAGAGCATCAGGAGGCTGAGCGCGTTGCTGTAATCCCGGTACAGGACGATGTCTGCGGGGTAGAAGCGGATGCGGCTGGCCAGCGCCACGGCCAGGACGGTCGAGACCGCGAACAGCCATGCGAAATGGCTGAGGCGGGCCGGACTGACCGCGCCGTCGGCGAAGCGGCGCGCCACCGTCAGATAACTGCCCGCTGCGCCGAAGCCCAGCAGCGCCAGGCTGATGATCAGATACGCGAAGTGGTGCCACGACAGGACCGAAAAGATCCGCGTCAGGCACAATTCCATCACCAGCACCGACAACGACAGGAGAAACAGGCTCGCGAGCGAGGCTTTCGGACGCTGCATCTCGGTCCTTTCGTGACGTCTGCCTAGAAGAACCACTTGGCCGCACGTAGGATACCCTGGCTCCAGGGGACGCGGTGCGAGATGCCGGAGCGGTGCTCGAACGCCTCCAGGTTCGCCAGGTACCACTCGTAGTTCCGTATCAGCGCATCGCGGTTGGAGTAGCGGGGCGCGAACCCCAACGCCGCCTCGGCCTTGGTGATCGAGACGAAGGAATCTTTGCCGGCCGTCTCGTACACCCACTGGTACAGGGGCGAGAGGCCGAGGAACTCCAGCACCTTCAGGGCGGCGATGACCGGCCCCGCCGGCAGGGGGACGATGCGTTTGCCGAAGCCGGCGCAATCGAGCACGGCCTGGAGATCCTGCCGGAAGGTCTCAAACGCCTTCGCGCCGATGTTGAACGTATCGTTCACGACCGCCTGCTCCAGCGTCGCCGCCCGTGAGATGGCGTCGCAGAGGTCTTCGACGTCGAGGAGTTGGTACCGGTTGTCGCCGTGGCCGATGATGGGGAAGTTCTTGCCGTCCTTGGCCCAGTCGTAGAGCAGGGCGAACACGCCCAGCCGCTCCGGTCCGACAAACGATTTCGGCCGCAGGATCGGCACGCACAGCCCCCCGTCGCGATACTCCATGGCTACCTGCTCGGCGCGGACCTTGGCCTCGCCGTAGGGACCCACGCCCTCGAGCCGGTCGTTCTCACAGATGGGATGGTGATCGGGGATGCCGTATACGGCGGTCGAGGAGATGTGGATGACGCGCTCGGCGCCCGCCTGGCGAGCCGCCTCCAGGACGTTGCGCGTTCCGTCGACGTCGGTTGTGAAGATGTCGTCGCGCTTGTACAGCGGAAGCGCTGCGGCGCAGTGTACGACGACGCCGGCTCCCTGTACGGCCTGGTGCACCGCGCTGGGGTCGCGGATGTCTCCCGTGACGATTCGCACGCGGTCGGCGCAGTCGGGATAGTCGAACTCGGCGAAGTCGAGCGACGTGACCTGGTGCCCGCGCGCAAGCAGCGCGCGGACGAGGTTGATGCCGAGGAACCCCGCGCCGCCGGTGACCAGGTATCTTGCCATGCGTTGCAGTCCTCAAGCAATATCGGCGCGAGGCCAAGCGGCCTCAAGTCGCCTGGGGCAGGTCCTATTATAGATGGCGCGAGAAGGCGTAACCAGTGCCTGTTTGTCGCCCCCCGTATGGTGATAGTCGGCAATTTGGCCGAGGGGTCTTTACCCACCTCGGACCGGTTCGCGAGGTGCCCGAACCCTTTCCCTTTCCCGTCGGAGGCGGATTTGCCGATAAGCCAACGGGAGGATGACCGCTTGACACGTGTCGTCGGTCATCGGATAAGATGACTGCCCGGCGCCAGGTCCGTGTCCCATCCAGCGAGGAGAACGGTTGAAAACGCTTCTGAACCTCGTGCGGCTTGCCCGGCCGAGCCATTGGCTGAAGAACGTTTTCGTCTTCGCCGCCCTCATTTTCGCCAAGCGGGTCCTGGACCCGGATGCATGGGCTGCGGCCCTGAAGGCGTTTGCGGCGTTCTGCCTGGCCTCCAGTGCCGTTTACGCCTTCAACGACGTTCTGGACCGCAAAGAGGACGCCGCGCACCCGGTCAAGCGGCGGCGGCCGGTGGCCTCGGGTCGGCTCAGCGCGGGCGCGGCGCTCGGATTCAGCGTGGGCCTGGCTGCTGCGGCCGTCTGTCTGTCTTTGCTGGTGCGGCAGCCGTTTCCCGCGCTGCTCGGCGCGTACCTGGTTTTGATGGCGGCCTATGCGGTAGCGCTGAAGCGGGTGGCCATCCTGGATGTGCTCGTCATCGCGTCGGGTTTCGTGATCCGCGCTCTGGCGGGCGGTGAGGCTGTCGGCGTCGATGTCAGCCACTGGCTTCTGCTGTGTACGCTTACGCTGAGCCTGTTCCTGGGCTTTGCGAAGCGCGAGAGCGAGCGCGTGGCACTGGGCGAGGATGCCGTCCGTACGCGCGCCGTCCAGTGGCGGGTTTACACGCAGCGCAGCCTCGAGCACATGATGACGGTGTCGGCGGCCCTCACGATCGTCACGTACATGCTCTATACGGTCAGTCCTCGAACGGTTGAGAAGGTCGTCGGCAACCACTGGATGTTCATCACCGTGCTGCCGGTTGTCTATGCAGTGTTCCGGTTTCACAGCCGCGCCATCACGGGCGAGATCGCCGGCCCGGTAGAGATGGTCCGGCGCGATGCGGCGTTCGTGGCAGCGCTGGTGGTGTGGGTGGTGATGGCGGCGGCGGTCCTTTTTGCGCTCTAGGGAATCCTGCCTCGTGAACAGCGGACCGACGCATCTGAAGGTTTTCGCCGACACGACTCGCCCCCGCGGCAGGGGGTGGTTGTGGCTGGCGGCTTTTGCTGCGGCCCTGGCGCTGTACGTCCTGACGCTCTCGCCGGACCTGACGTGGCAGGACTCCGGCGAATACCAGCGGACGGCGGCCCAACTGACCTGGCCGCCGGGCACCGACACGGTCTGGTGTCGGCCGGGCGAGGCCGTCCGCGTTCATCCGTGGTTCCTGGTGACGGCCCATGCGCTGGCGCTTCCGGGGACCTGGAACTACGCCTACGCTGCGAACCTCTCGTCTGCCGTCGCCATGGCGCTTGCCGCGGCCAACGTCGTCCTGCTGGTTTACCTGATGACGCGGCTGCGGTGGGCGGCCGCCGTGGCGGGGCTGGCGTTCGCACTCGGGCATACCGTCTGGATGTTCGGCGTCATGTCGGAGGTGCTGGGGTGGACGGCGGCGTTTCTGTCGGCCGAGTGTCTGTGCGCGTGGGCCTGGTCGCAGCGCCGCCAGGAGCGGTGGTGGCTTCTTCTGTTCTTTCTGAACGGTGTGGCGGTCAGCAACCACCTGATGGCGGCGTTCAGCGCGGGCGTTTTCGCCCTCTGGCTGCTGATCGAGTGCCTCCGTCGGCGCACGCGCGGTTGGGTGCTTCCGGCGGCGGTGGGGCTGTGGCTGGCCGGGGGGACGCTTTACTGGATCGTCCTCGGCGTGGAGTATGCGCGGACGGGGGGTCTGGCGGAGACGCTTCTGTCGGCGACGGTTGGCGGGTTCGCCGCAAAGGTCTCCAATCTGTCGAGCCTGGCCGGCCTGCTCGCCAAGAGCGTGCTTTACGTCGGCCTGAACTACCCGACGCCGGTCGGCCTGGCCGGGCTTGCGGCAGTAGTCGTCCTCTGCCGCCGCAGGGACGCCTTCTCGTGGGTGCTTCTGGCTCTGGCCTCGGTGTATTTCCTGTGGGCGGCGCGTTACAACGTGCCGGACCAGTTCTCGTTCTTCGTTCCGTTCTACGTTCTGGCCAGTGTGCTGATCGGGATAGGGGTGGCGGCGATTGCGGCATGGCGCGGGCGTTGGGTGGCGCCTGTCTGCCTTGTTCTGGCGGTCGTGCCCGTGGTCGTTTACGCGGTGCTGCCGCACGTTGCGCGACAGGCCGGCTTCGTTTTCGTCAAGCGCGAACTGCCTTACCGAGACCCATACACATACTTCCTGCGGCCGTGGAAGTGCGGAGACCGCAGCGCGCGGCGGTATGCCGAAGAGGCGCTGGCGGCCCTGCCCGAGCGCGGGATTCTTTTGCCCGACACAACGGCAAGCACGCCGCTGAAGTGTGTGCACGATGTCGAGGGCGTGCGGCCGGACGTTCTGATTGTGGACGGGTATGACGCGAAGTTCGTCCCGTCGCTTCGGCCGTTTTGGGGGACCGACGCGAGTGTCCTGTCCGGGCCGGCTGCCGCCGGACGCCGTGTGTTTGTCACGTCCGACGTGCCGGGCTATCTGCCGAAGTGGGTGGGGCCGCAATCGCGTCTGGAACCCGTGGGACCGGTCTTTGAAGTGACTTCTCCTCGGGCAGAGGAGGCGCCATGAGCCCGATCGGACGGGCCGCCAAGCGGGTCATGGACATCGCGGTGTCGGCCGCGGCGCTGCTGCTCGGCTGGCCGGCGCTGTTGGGCCTGGCGTTGGCGATTCGTCGCGACAGCCCGGGGCCGGCGCTGTTCAGGCAGGAACGGGCGGGGCGGGACATGAAACCGTTCCGGATGGTCAAGTTCCGCACGATGCGGACGGACGCCGAGCAGTTCGGCGTCAGTCCGGGCTCCGACCAGGACCCGCGCCTGACGCGCCTGGGGCCGTGGCTTCGCGAGATGAGCCTCGACGAGTTGCCCCAACTGTGGAACGTCCTCAAGGGCGAGATGAGCCTGGTGGGTCCGCGGCCGCTCTACCTGAGCCAGGCCCGCCGGTTCAACGAGCGCCAGCGCCGGCGGCTGGAGGTGAGGCCGGGACTGACGGGCCTTGCGCAGGTCATGGGCCGGGGCGAAGTGCCACACGAGGAGAAACTCGAGATCGACGTTCAATACGTCGAGCGCATGAGTCTGTGGCTGGATCTGAAGATCCTCTGGCGGACCCTCAGGCAGGGCTTCGGCCGCCAGACGGCGTATCAGAAATGGTAACGCCCGGACGCGGCGTCCGGCGGCAACGTATAGTGCTGGGTTGACATAGGCGACGCACAGGTTATGCTGGTGCACGACGGGCGAGGCTGAGGGGCGGACGCGTCGAACGGGCCGAGCAAAGGCGGGCGGCATGGCTGACGAGGTGAACATCCTGCTGACGTGCGTCGGACGCCGCGTCAGTCTGTTGGAATCGTTTCGGAAGGCCCTGGCCGAACTGGGCGTCAAAGGCCGGGTCTATGGCGCCGACCATTTGCGGCTGGCGGCGGCGTTTCAGCGGGCCGACGAGGGGTTCCTGGTTCCCCCGGCCAGGGAAGGGGAGCCGTACGTCGAGGCCCTTGCGAGGATCTGCAAGCAGCGCGAGGTCGGATTGCTCGTGCCCCTGATTGACTGGGAACTGGAGGTCTTGGCCGACGCGCGTGAACGATTCCAGCAGGCAGGCACGCGCGCCTTGATTTCCTCACCCCGCCTCGTGCGGATCTGCCGCGACAAACTCGAGACATTCGAGTTCCTCAAGACGCACGGTTTCGACACGCCTGAGGTGCTTCCGTACGAGAAAGCGCTGACGGCGCCGTTCCCCCTGTTCATGAAGCCGCGCTACGGCTCCAGCGCCAAGGACGTGCATCGGCTCCCGGATCGCGACGCCCTGGAGTTCTTCGAGAAGGCTGCCACCGAGGAGACTGTCATCCAGGAGTTCGTCGACGGCCGCGAACACACGGTGGACGTCTATGCGGGGCTCGACGGCGTGGCCCGGGTGGCGGTGCCGCGGCGGCGACTGAAGGTGCGCGACGGCGAAGTCTCGAAGGCCTTGACCGTGCGGCACCCGGAGATCGTCCGCCAGAGCATGCGACTGGTCGAGGCGCTGGAGGAGTGCGTCGGCGTCGTGACGCTCCAGTGTTTCCTGATGGCCGATGGGCGGGTCCGGTTCATCGAGATCAACCCGCGTTTTGGCGGCGGCGTGCCGCTGGCCATCCGGGCGGGGGCGGACTTCCCCAGGTGGCTCATCGAGGAACATCTCGGACGCCAATCCCGCATCGACCCCGAGGCCTGGCAGGACGGCCTGGTGATGCTGCGCTACGACGAGGCGGTCTTCTGCCCGGCCGAGGATGTGGGATTGCCGGACGACGTTGGGGAAAACGCGCGGTGACGACGGCCGAAACGTAGCGCCGACGCTTTTTCGCAAGGTCGTGTTGGGGGGAAGGAAGGAACGGCGGCATGTTTCCTCCCGCAGCGCCGGCCTGGACGGACGTATTGCACCAGTTGTGGACGCCGGGCATCTGGGTGTTCGTCGTGTCCTTGCTGGTCAGCCTGTTGGCCACGCCGGCTTTCCGTTGGCTTGCCCTGCGCAGGGGAATCTGCGACGAGCCGGATCAGGCCGTCAAGATTCACTCCTTGCCGATCCCGTACCTGGGTGGGTGCGCGATCTGGCTGGCCTGGACGGTGCCGGTCCTGTTGTACGGGATGGTGGGCGAGGCGGTGGATTGGCGGGCGCTCGGGGCCCTGTTGGCCGGCGGCCTTGTGGCCTTTGCGACGGGGCTGGTGGACGACCTGAAGGAGATCCGTCCTCGCTACAAACTGCTCGGCCAGGCTGCCGCCGGGGCGATCCTGTTGCTGGGAGGGATACGCTGGTTTGCGTATCCGAACCTGAGTTGGCTGCCGGTTCTGCACTTTGCCGAGACGTCCGTCTTTGTTCTGGTCGTGTGCCTGGCGATGCATTTCCTCGTCGTCATCGGGGCCAGCAATGCGACCAATCTTCTGGACGGTCTCGACGGCCTTTGTTCGGGCGTGACCATCACGATCTCGATCGGCTTCCTTCTGCTGGCCACCTCGCTGACGGCGTGGGCGAACCCCGACTGGTACGCCCGGCCGGTCGTTTACGAGTACTCGCGTCTGCAAATCGTGGTGGCGTTTGCGCTGGCGGGGGCGGTGATCGGCTTCCTGCCCTACAACCTCCCTCCCGCACGCATCTTCATGGGGGACGCCGGGAGCGTCTTTATCGGCTATGTCCTGGCGGCGATGATGATCATGTTCGCGAGCCGCTTTGGGATGGTCAAATGGTTCGTCGGCGCCCTGTTCATCTTCGGGCTGCCGATTTTTGATACGGGCGTGGCCCTGATCCGTCGTCTCCGCCACCGCCGGCCCGTCATGATGCCCGACCGCAGCCACGTGTACAACCAGATGGTGGACCGCCTTGGCCTGTCGATGCGTGCGACCGTTGCCGTTCTGTTCGTCACCAGCGCGGTGCTGGCGGCGGCGGGGTTGCTCGTCCTTTACATCCCCGGTCGCTACGCGAGTGTCATCTACCTGGTGGCCGGTGCGCTGCTGCTGGTGCTGGCCTGGCGGCTTGGGTTTCTCCGCATGACGCCCGACGAGAAAGATGCCGCCGATCGCTACCTCACCCGGCGACGAAGGAGATGACCGCACCTTTTGCCGATGAGCACACGACCGGCGCGTTCGCGGCGATTTGCCTCGATACGGACTCACTGCGGGGGACGTGGAGGAGGGATGCTTGACTCATCAGCAGGAGACCTACCCCCTCCCCGAGGCCGTGCGGCGGGCGTATCGGCAGGGGGAAGAGGATGAGGCGATGGAGCCGAGGGTCCTGGTCGGCTCCGAGGGTGCACCCATCGGGCGCATCCGCGACGGCGACTACGTCATCTTCTACGACATCCGCGGCGAACGCGAGATCGAACTGACCGAATCCTTCACCGACCCGGACTTCTCGCATTTCCCGACCGCTCCCATCCGGACGCACTGGGCCACGATGATCCGGTACAGTCCGGACCTGGCTGTGAAGGTGGCGTTCCCGCCGGCCGCGCCGCTCGCCGACACGTTGGCCGAGTGCATCAGCCGCGTGGGCCGCACCCAGATCAAGGTGTCGGAGTCCGAGAAGGCCGTCCATGCGTCGTTTTTCCTGAACGGCAAGCGGTCTGAGCCGTTCAAGGGCGAAACAAGAGTCGCCGTGCCGAGTCCGGACACGCTCCGCTACGACGAGGCGCCCGACATGTCCGCCCGGCAGGTGGCCGACGCCGCCATCGAGGCGGTCTGCGGCGACGTGGACTTCATCTTCGTCAACTTCGCCAACGTCGACGTGTTGGGGCACATCGAGAACCGCGATTCGATCCTCAAGGCCGTCGCGACGGTCGACCGCGAGGCCGGACGCCTCATCGACGCCGCACGCGCCTCCGGCGTCACCGTCCTCGTCACGGCCGACCACGGCACGGTGGAGAAATGGTACTACCCGGACGGCACGGTTGACACGGGCCACACCGACAGCCCGGTTCCGTTCATCGTGGTCGATGCGGCGGTTGAGGGGTCCACGGACGGCGTCCTGCGCGACGGCGGCGCGTTGACCGACGTGGCGCCGACGGTGCTGGCGCTGCTGGGCATCGAGAAACCCGCTGTCATGACCGGCGCCTGCCTGCTCGCCGGCCGTTTGCCGGCGGCGCGGGAGCGGCCGCGAGTCCTCCTCCTGCTTCTGGACGGCTGGGGCGCGGGTGACGGAGGCGAAGGCGACCTGATTGCAGCGGCCAAGACGCCCGGCATGGATGCGCTGACGGCGAGGTATCCGTCCACGCGGCTGGCCGCCTCGGGTGCGGCGGTGGGGATGCCCGAGGGCACGGTCGGCAACAGCGAGTGCGGGCACCTGCACATCGGAGCCGGCCGCGTCGTGCCGTCCGACCGCGTCGGCATCGAACGCGCCATTGCCGACGGGTCTTTCCGCGAGAACGAGGCCTTCGTCTGGGCCATGGAAGGCGCGAAACGCGACACTCGGGCCCTGCACCTGGTGGGCATCATCTCGTTCTACTCGAGCCACGGTTCCGTGGAGCACCTGCTCGAGTTGGTCCGGATGGCGCATGCCCGCGGGGTTCCGGAGGTGTATGTCCACGGGATGCTCGGCCGCCGCGGCGAGCGGCCCGAGAGCGGCGCCATCTACTGCGAGCAGGTCCAGCGCGGGTGCGCCGCCCTGGGTACCGGCCGCCTCGTTACCGTCATCGGGCGGTTCTGGTCGCTCGACCGCGAGGCGAACTGGGACCGCATCGAAAAGACGTACCGGGCGCTGGTCGAAGGGCAGGGCGTCCACGTGCCCGACACGGCGGGGGCGTGAGGAGGGGCACCAGGCGGGTTATGAAACAGCCCTTTTAGCCGCGACCCGAAGGGGAGCGCGTCGGCGACTGAAGTAGCCGATGAAGAGCATGAGGAGCAACCATGGCTGACGAACGTGTGCCGCTCGCGCGGCCGGAGATTTCGCAAGACGACATCGACGCGGTCGTCTCGGTCCTTCGGACGCCGCACCTCAGCCTCGGACCCAAACTGCCGGAGTTCGAGGAGGCGTTTGCCTCTTTTCACGGCATGGCGCGCGGCGTGGCGGTCAACTCCGGCACGAGTGCGCTGCATCTGATCGTCCGGGCGCTCGAACTCGGACCCGGCGACGAGATGATCACCAGCCCGTTCACGTTCATCGCCTCGGCCAACTGTGCCCTGTTCGAAGGCGCGCGGCCGGTCTTCGTGGATATCGACGAGGCCACGTGGAACATGGACACCGAGCAGGTCGAGGCGGCCGTCACGGAGAACACGCGGCTCCTGCTGCCGGTCCACATCTTCGGGCGGCCGATGCCGATGGACCGCGTGATGGAAATCGGCGAGGCGCGCGGCATCCCCGTCGTCGAAGACGCCTGCGAGGCCGTCGGCGCCACGTACCACGGCCGCCTCGCGGGCACGTTCGGCCTGGCGAGCACCTTCGCCTTCTATCCGAACAAGCAGATGACCACGGGCGAGGGCGGCATGATCGTCACGGACGATGGTGCGCTGGCCGACCTGTGCGTCAGCCTGCGCAACCAGGGCCGCGACCCCGGCGCCGGGTGGCTTGCCCACGCGCGGCTCGGCTACAACTACCGCCTCTCGGACCTGAGCTGTGCACTGGGCCTCTCGCAACTGAAGCGGCTGGGGGAGTTCATCGAGGCCCGCTCCCGCGTCGCCGAGCGGTACATCGAGGCGCTTGCCGGTCTGGAGGAACTCGTCCCGCTCCCTGCCTGCGCCGAGGGCAAGATGTCGTGGTTCGTCTTCGTGGTGCGCCTGGCCGACCGGTTTACGCAGGACGAGCGCGACCAGGTGCTATCGGACCTCCGGGCCCAGGGCATCGGGTGCTCGAACTACTTCACGCCCGTGCACCTCCAGCCGTTCTATGCCGACCTGGGGTGGCGGCCGGGCGACTTTCCCGTCTGCGAGAAGGTGGCCGCACGCACCATTGCCCTCCCGTTCTATAACCGCCTTTCGGAAGCCGACCAGGACCTGGTGGTTGAGTGTCTGAAATCCGCCCTCGCGCGGCTGTAGCGCAAGTCAGAGCCGCCGGATGCCGATAGGGCCGAGAGCGGCCTTGCCGCGGTGTGTCGTTCTCGCAATAATGGTGTGCGACAGCGACGGGAGGGGTAGTGTTTGCTTTCTGGAGGCAAGAGCCTGGGGGGTAGCGAGGCTTTCGGCATGAGGCGATGGCGTTTCCTTTCAGTGGTCTTGGCCGGGATGTTCGGCATTGGTGTTGTCTGCCACACTCCCTATCGGGCGGCAGCGCGGGCCGCTCAGAAGAAAAAGGCGGGGCAGGGCAAGGCCAAGGCGCCGGGGGCGAAGACGCGAGCCGGGGCAGGGCAGCGCTCAAGAGGCCCACTCACCGACGAACAGGTCGTGCGGGCCATTGAGCGGGCACAGAAGTGGCTCATGAGTCAACAGGGCGGCAACGGCGCCTGGAAAGAGGCCACGCATCATCAGGCCCCGACCCCGTGCGGCCACACGGAGATGGCCCTGTTCTCGCTCGTCTATACCGGCATCCATCCGAACCGCGAGGCGATCTCCAAGGGGCTGGACGTCCTGATGGGCCGCAGCCTCGCCTACACCTACGCCATCTCCATGCGGGCGATGGCCTACGCGTATCTTCAGCGCAAACTGTCGGGCCCCAGGCGCGACGCCGTCCACAAGGCCCTCATCTCCGACGCCATGTGGCTGGTCCAGGCCCAGGGCAGTCACGGCGGGTGGAACTACACGAGCCTGGGCGGCTCGGGCGGCCGCTACGACCTCTCGAATACCCAAATGGCGATGCTGGCCCTGCGCGAGGCGGCCCTGGCGGGCGTTGAGATCCCCCGCTACGTCTGGGAGCGGAGCATGGGCCTCTACCGAAGCCTCCAGAAGCCCGACGGCGCGTGGAACTACGGCGACAACAAGAGTAAGAAACTCGGCGGCAACACCCCCGGATACGGGACCATGACCGCCGCCGGACTCGCCAGCATCTTCATCACCATGGACAACCTGAACCTGGCCAGCGGGTGCCCCTGCCGCGGAGGACGAAGCGGCCGCGCCGGCGACGACTTCGAACGCCGCGTCGATGCCGCCCTCGGTTGGCTCGGAAAGCACTTCAAGCCCGACGTCAGCCCCAAGCATCCCAGCGGGACCGACAAGCACAAACGCTACTGGCTTTACAGCGTCGAGCGCGTCGGCATTGCCGCAGGCTACAAGTATTTCGGAACCCGCAACTGGTACAAGGAAGGCGCCACGCACCTGGTCCGCGCCCAGCAGGGAAACGGGTCCTGGGGCGGCCTCCCGGAGACCTGCTTCTGCCTCTTGTTCCTCTACAAGGGCCGCGCGCCCATCCTCTACAACAAACTCCAGTACGAGGGCGAGTGGAACAACCACCGCCGCGACATCGCCAACCTGACCACCTACATCGAGAAGGTCAAAGAGCAGATGTTCCACTGGCAGATCGTCAGCCTGCGCGCCCCCGTCGAGGAACTGCACGACGCCCCGGTCCTGTATATCACCGCCGAGAAGGAGCCCGAGTTCACCGACGCCCATAAGAAGAAACTCCGCCAGTTCACCGACACCGGCGGAACGATCCTTCTGGAGGCGTCGTGCGGCAACCCGGCGGTGCGAAAATGGGCCCAGGCGTTCGTCAGGGAAGTCTGGCCCCAGTGGCAACTGAAGCCGCTCGGCCCCGACCACGGGTCGTTCACCCATCCGCATCCGCTCAAACAGCGCCCCGAGATCCTGGGCCTGAACGACGGGATGCGCACCTTCCTGTTCTACGCCATGGACGACATCTCCTGCTCCTGGCAGACCAAGGCCTACGCCCGCCGCAGTTACCTGTTCTCTTGGGGCATCAACCTGTTCACCTACGCCACCGATCAGAGCCCCCTCAGGGCCAAACTCCAGGTTCGCCAGCCGAAGGAGAAGGACCGTTACCCGGCGGCCGTCCGACCCGGCGGCCGCAGGAGTCTGCGCCTGGTGCGCGTCAAGTACGACGGACCGGGATGGCTGACCGGGCGCAACTACCGTGTGTTCCAGCGGCTTACGAGCCACCTGAACACGAAGGCCGGCGTCTCGCTGACCGCCGACGAGAAGGGCGTTAAGCCGTCGGACCTCGGCGGCGCCGACGTCGCTTACCTCATCGGCCCCGGCGAGATCGCGATGGCCGAGGCCCAGAAGCAGGCCCTCAAGGCCTACGCCGCCCAAGGCGGGTTCCTCTGGGTCGAGGCCGCCGGCGGATCGACCGACTTTAACGGGGCGTTCCGCAAACTTGCCACGGAGGTCGGCTGGCAACTCAAGCCCATCCCGCAGACGCACGCGCTGATGACCGGCCGCCTGCCCAGGGGCGCCGGCTACGGCCTCATCTCGGGCGTCCAGTTCAGCCGGTCGCTGCGGGTGATGCGACTGGGACGGCCCCATGCCGACCTGATGGGCATCTACGTCGGCGACAAACTCGCCGGCGTCTACAGCCCCTTCGACATCATGTTCTCGATGACCGGGTATAACGCCTACGACCGTCGCGGCTACAAGGCCCAGGACGCCCGGGCCGTGGCCACGAACATCATCCTGTTCGTGACCGGCCGGCGTGCGGCCTGACCTGCTGTTTTATTGGATAGGCTCTCTTGCCCGCGATGCCCAACGGTCGGCGCGCGCTAAAACCGGATGAGCCTCTTCCCCCCAAACGCGGTCCATCACTCAATGGCGGGACAAAGTCAGTTTTGCAGGGCTCAATAGCCGTTGCGGCCGGGGCCACCGGCGGCCGCTCCCGCCAGACTGGGGTCCCCTTGTGGAACTGTGCTCTGGTCGCTATGTTGTTGGGCCATGATGGCAGACCTGCTATCGCCTGGACTGTTTGATCAGGCCAACGCGGTGCTTTGGCTGTTCACGGCCGGCGCGATCGGGGGCTTGGTCTTGGGAGCCCATCGCGTCGTCGCCGGGGCCACCCGGCTGGCGGCGACCCTGGGTCTCTCGGAGATTATCATTGGTGCGACGGTCGTCAGCCTGGGCACCACGTCGCCGGAAGTATTCGTCTCCGTGACGGGTGCCCTCGAAGGGAAACCGGGCCTCGCCCTCGGCAACGGGGTTGGATCGATCATCTGCAATACAGCCCTGGTCTTTGGCCTGGGTTGCCTTCTGAAGCGTCTTGCCCTGGATCGGTTTGTGCTGAATCGCCACGGCTGGGTGCAACTCGCGGCGGGGATTCTGCTGACGCTCACGATCCTGGCGTTGGCGTTTTTCCACGGCGGCTTCGACGGTGTTGTGATGCCGCGTGCCGTCGGCTTCGGGTACCTCCTGCTGTTGATCGGTTACCTGTACCTGTCGGTTCGGTGGGCGCGGGAGCATCCCCAGGTAATTCGGCCCGAGGCCCGTGTCGGCCGGCCCGGGAGCCATCGGGTCCAGGCCGCCTTCTGGCATCTGGTCGTCCTTGCCGTCGGCCTCGGTCTCGTGGCGTTCTGCTCCCATGTCCTGATTGGTTCGGTCAGCACGCTGTGCAAGCGATACGGGGTGCCTTCCGACGTTTTGGCCGTGACCGTGGTGGCTTTCGGCACGTCGTTGCCGGAACTGGTGACGGCGTTGGCTTCCATTGCCAAGGGCCACCCGGAACTGTTGGTCGGCAACGTCCTGGGGGCGAACATCCTAAACGTGTTGCTCGTCATCGGCGCCTCGTCGGCCGCCGTGCCCTTGCGGGTTCCGCCCCTGTTCTTCTATCTTCACGTGCCGGTCATGATAGTGGTTCTGGTGCTGCTGCGGTTGTGCATCTCGACGAGCCGAGAGACGTTCCGTCGCTGGCACGGCGTGCCGCTTCTGGTTTCCTACGCCTCTTACTATGTCCTGCTGCTGCTCGTGGTGAAGCGTTTCGGCTGAGCAGCCGGACATGAGGTGCTTGAAGATGACGCTTGACCGATTGGGGCCAATGCGGCATCATAAGCCTATACACGACGCAGGGGAGCCTGTTGCGCGAACCGGGCGGCGGCTTTCGGCATACGCCTCCGTACCGGACCACAGGCTGCCGTGAGACGGCCTGAATCGCACGTCGTGGCGTCATCCAGTACGGAGGCGCATGCCGAAGGCCGCCACGCACAAGCCAGGACAACTTGTGCAACAGGCTGAGGAGGCGGGATGAAGGCTCACGTGCGGCGAAAGATTACGGCAGTTCTGCGCGTTCTTGATGAAGCCGGACGGCCCCTTGGCAGCACCCGGATCGCACGGGCGCTTCGCGCTGCGGGTCTTGATCTGGAACAGCGTATGGTCCGCAATTATCTGGCCGTCATGGACGCTGAGGGCCTGACCGTCAACCTCGGCCGCCCGGGGCGGGCGCTGACGGCGCGAGGCCGCAAGGAACTCGCGGCCGCCGGCGCCATCGACAAGGTTGGCTTCATCGACGCGCGCGGCGAGGAACTGGCGTACAAGATGACCTTCGACCCGAGCCGGCGGCGAGGCACGGTGATTTTGAACCTCTCGGCCGTGCCGCGCGATCAACTCCAGGAAGCCCGCCGCGTCATCGCCCCCGTCCTGGAGTCGCGTCTTGGGATGGGGCGGTTCGGCGTCATCGACCCGGCCGGCACGGCGGTCGCCGACTTGGCCATGTCGGACGCCGACGCGGTGATCGGCACCGTGTGTGCCCTTACTCTGAACGGCCTGCTGGCAGCCGCAGGCGTACCGGTCGTGTCGAGGTTCGGCGGCCTGCTCGAGATACGGGATGGTGAGCCCTATCGGTTCACGCACATTATCCGTTACGACGGCACGACGCTGGACCCGATCGAGATTTTCATCAAGGCGGGGATGACCAGCGTTCGGGCGGCGGCAGCCGGCGGCAGCGGGATCATCGGCGCCAGTTTCCGCGAAGTGCCTGCCATCGCCCTGCCAGGGGTGCACAAGGTCATCCGTCAGATGGATGAGGCCGGACTCGGGGGCATGGTGGTGGTGGGCAAACCTGGCCGACCGCTGGCCGATATTCCCGTGGACCGCGGCCGGGCCGGCCTCATCGTGGCTGCCGGTCTGAATCCCATCGCTGCCGTTCAGGAAGCCGGCATCCCGACCCAGAACCGGGCGATGGCCCGCCTGTGCGATTTCCAGGACCTTGAGCCGCTTATCTAAGCGGTCTTACGTAGGTCTTTTGCTGTGGCGAGAACGGCACCCGCTCGCTTACGCTCGCGGCTAG
>CAZIJC010000023.1:0-40251 GCA_964539385.1 uncultured Anaerolineales bacterium
GGCTTCAGGAGCCGCCGGCACTGGCCGAGCCACTGGAGGCAGAACTCGTGGTCCACCTCCGGCCCCTTGGACTTGTCCCATTTGCCCTTGTTGACCGAGACCATCTTGCCGGCGTGACAGGTGATGCCGTCGTTGGACAGAAAGTACGGCGGGTCGGCGAAGATGACGTCAAAGGCCGCGTCCGGGATGAGCGGCATGAGTTGAAGGCAGTCGCCGTGGTACAGGCGAAAGCGTCGGTCGTCGGACTCGAAGTAGGGTTCGGGCAGGTCCTCGGCGGCCTGTGTGCGTTCGGCGGTCATGGCGCTCCCTGAAAACGTATTCACGGACTTTGATCCGACCGGGGCGGATCTGAGATCACTTTGCCGCGAATGTCAACGATCAAATCTACCAATTGCGGATTGCCGAGCCGGCCGCGGGAGCGGCCGGTAGCCTACCCTGCAGCGGTCGCCAGTGGCACCCGGCGCAAAACGCACGGCCGGGCAAGACCGGCCGTGGCACACGGGCCAGAGAAGAGGGGGAACGGGAAACGGGGAATAGGCAATCGGGGCGGGACACATCGCTTCCGGCCGTGTTTGAACGGTTGAAGCGGTTCGTCGGGACTGTCGAGAAAGGGTAACGCCGATGCGAAGGTGGATTCTGGGACTCCTCTGCTGCGGGCTGGCTGCGTCGTTGGCGACGGCCGCGCGGGCGCAGGAACGCGGGGACGATCCGTTCAGCGAAACCAGGCAGAAGTACAACGCCCTCAAGAAAGAGTCGGATGCGCTTCGCGACGAGATGAACGAGATGCGGAGGGTCTACGACAACGACCCCGATGTGATGGTGGCCGAGAAGGCCTCCGACGCCGCCCGCAAGGCCTACGAAGAGGCGTTCAAGGCGTCGTCGGCCATCGCCCGGGCCCGCGAGGCCATGTCGGCCGCCAGGAAGCAAGTCGATGAGGCCGCCAAGGCCGTGCTGGCCACCGACTCCCAGGCCGGGCCGGTCTTTAAGCGGTACCAGGAGGTGACCGGGCGGCTGGAGGCGATCAAGACCGAGATCCGAACGCTGACCGACGAGGAGAGGAAACTCAAGAAGGAACTCGAAACGCACCGGCACCGCCTGTCCCGCGATCCCAAGGTTGCCCGGGATGCCCGCGCGGCCGTGGCGGCCGCCGAGAAGGCGTACTCCGAGGCGATCAGGGGTGATGCGGCCATCCAGGAGGCCCGCAAGATCTACGAGGAGGCCAAGGACAACCACCGCAAGGTTCGCGACGCCAAACTTGCCACAGACCCGCTGTACGCCGAACTGGCGGAGAAGTACAAGGTCCTCTACGCACAGACGAAGACCCTCCAGGAGCAGGCGAAGCGGCGGAAGGAGAAAAAGCCGCGCTAGCGCTGCGTGCCACGTGGCGCGATGAGTCCGGCGGGCGCCGGCAGGCCGGTCCCGTCGGCAGCGGTCAAAGGGGCCTTGTCGGATTCCGGGTTGTCAGTCTTTGGCGCCTTGGCGCGTGTCGGCGATGCGGACGATGGCGTAGAGGATGGCGCCGAAGACGCCCGCCAACAGAACGATGGGCACCCAGAGTGCGCGGCCGATCTTCTGCTCGTTCATGTCCTTGAAGACCCAGACGGTCAGAAGGATGTTGGTGATGATGACGAACAGGAGCAACAATCGGTGGTCTTCGTGGTGATCCGGCGCATGGTTGTGCGCGTGGTCGATCTCGGCGCGGCGCTGCTCGAGTTCGAGTTCGCGTTCCTGCCGGTCGAACTCCACTTCGTCCTCGCGTTGCCGGAGTTCGAGTTCCAGCATTTGGCGTTCGATTTGCTCTTCGAACGGGAATTCCTCGACCTCCTGCGCCGCTGCGGTCCGGGCCGCTGCCCCGAGAACCATCGCCATTACTGCGACCATCCATAGCGTGTGCTTCATGTCACACCTCCCATGGGCAAGAAATCCAAGGGCCGAAAGACTGACGCCCGGCAGCACCGACCTGCCGTTTCTCCCATACGTTACTCTCGACGGCTGCCGCCGCCTGTCTTGACACATTATGGCGCTGCGGCGCGTCGCCGCAAGGCCGCACCTGCGGCGTTGTCATTTTTTGGGCGTTGACCTCTTGCAAATGACGATACGGGGGATATACTGTAGGGCTTCGGCGGGGCCGGCGTAGCTCAACGGTAGAGCACCGGTTTTGTAAACCGGGTGTTGGGAGTTCGATCCTCCCCGCCGGCTCCAGAATGACGGAGAGTTCAAGGTTCAAAGTTCAAGGTTCAAAGTTCAAGGTTCCAGGTTCAAGGTTCCAGGTTCAAGGTTCCAAGTTCAAGGTTCCAAGTTGAAGGTTCCAAGTTGAAGGTTGAAAAGTGAAGGTTCCAAGGCCCACCAGCGCCTCCGGCGGCCGTTGACTTTGAACGTTGAACTTGGAACGTTGAACTGTAGTTGAGCGGTGAGGTTCCCGAGCGGTCAAAGGGGGCAGACTGTAAATCTGCTGGCTCAGCCTTCGGTGGTTCGAATCCACCCCTCACCACCAACGCAAGACAAGGTCAAAGTTCCAAGTCCAAAGTTCAAAGTGGTGAGGCGCCGGAGACGCGGCCTTGAACCTTGAACTTTGGCGTGCGGGCGTAGCTCAACGGCAGAGCCCCGGCCTTCCAAGCCGGCCATGTGGGTTCGATTCCCATCGCCCGCTCCATGAGAGGATGCGACCCGCAAGGGCGCCGAAACACAGCCGGCGGTAGTCCTTCCGGAGGCCGTTGGAAGGCGGGTCCGGCTGCGTCGCGCGGTGCAGGTCCGGCATTGCCTGCCGCCGAGGGATCCCCCGGCCGTCCGGCAGGGGGCTGGGGGTGTCAAAAAGCCGTGTGGATGTTGAATTTTTTGGGTTGACAAGTTCCTGCCGGTCGATATTATGAACGTTTCTACGGGGCGGGTGGAGAGACCGCGCCCATCATCAGGCTGTGGAGCGGGTCGGCCCGGGGCGGTGTAGAAATCGCTGGGCATGGCGGGACCTCATGCGGCGCGCGAATCGGAGCCGCGGGAATGCTGGCGTAGCTCAGCAGGTAGAGCGCGTCCTTGGTAAGGACGAGGTCCCGGGTTCGAGTCCCGGCGCCAGCTCCATCACGAGAGGGCGGATCTGAGATTTCAGATTCAGGGGGGGGTGAGATTTCAGGTCGGGGATTTCGGGTGTGAGATTTCAGATCGCAGTCTCGAAGGTAACAGGCAATCGAGGAGGGTTCGCGTGAGGTGCGCGGACCTCCAGCACACGATGACGTACTAGAGCGGAGAACCGGGGCCATGGCCAAGGAAGTCTTTCAGCGGACGAAACCGCACGTCAACGTGGGCACCATCGGTCACGTGGACCATGGGAAAACGACCCTTACGGCCGCGATGACCAAGGTGATGGAGTTCGAGGGGCTCTCGAAGTTCAAGTCTTACGACGAGATCGCGAAGGCGTCGGAAGCCCACGGCCGCCGCGACGAAACCAAGATCCTGACCATCGCGACCGCCCACGTCGAGTACGAAACCGAAAACCGGCACTACGCCCACGTGGACTGTCCGGGGCACGCCGACTACGTCAAGAACATGATCACCGGCGCGGCCCAGATGGACGGGGCCATCCTGGTGGTCAGCGCTGCCGACGGCCCCATGCCGCAGACCCGCGAGCACATCCTCCTGGCCCGCCAGGTCGGTGTGCCGAGGATCATCGTCTTCCTGAACAAGTGCGACCTGGTGGACGATGAGGAACTGCTGGAACTCGTTGATATGGAGGTTCGCGAACTCCTCTCGAAGTACGAGTTCCCGGGCGACGACACGCCCATCATCCGCGGCAACGCCCTCGGCGCCATGAGGGCCGAGAGCATCGACGATGAGGTCTGCAAGCCCATCATCGAACTCTTGAAGGTCATGGACGAGTACATCCCGGTACCCGAGCGCGACATCGACAAGCCGTTCCTGATGCCGGTCGAGGACGTCTTTAGCATCAAGGGCCGCGGGACGGTCGGCACGGGTCGTGTCGAGCGGGGCCAGATCAAGGTGGGCGATGAGGTCGAGATCGTCGGCATCACCGAGACCCGCAAGACCGTCGCCACGGGCGTCGAGATGTTCCAGAAGACGCTCGAAACCGGCCAGGCCGGCGACAACATCGGCGTGCTGCTCAGGGGTGTCGAGAAGGAAGCGTTGGAGCGCGGCCAGGTGCTGGCGGCGCCCGGCAGCATTATGCCGCACACCGGGTTCGAGGGCGAGGTCTACGTCCTGACGAAGGAAGAGGGCGGCCGGCACACGCCGTTCTTCACCGGCTACCGTCCGCAGTTCTACTTCCGGACGACGGACGTGACCGGCTCGATCGAACTGTTGGGCGGGGCCGAGATGTGCATGCCGGGCGACAACATCACGGTCAAGGGCTCGCTGGTCAAGCCAATCGCGATGGAGCAGGGCCTGCGGTTTGCCATCCGTGAGGGCGGCCGAACGGTCGGCGCCGGCGTCGTGACGAAGATTCTTGAATAAGACGAAGCGAACCGTTGGAGGCTGGGTTCGTCGCGAGGAATCTGTGATCTCGGACCGGAGATTTCGGATTTCCACACGCGGGCGGCCCCGCCCCCCGGAAGGGGCGGTCGGTTCCTCCAGGGCGTAGCGGCGGGAGGAACCGACGCGTCCCTTGCATTCTGGGAAGCGGACGATGCGCGAGTACGTAACGTTGGAATGCACCGAATGCGGCGCGCGGAATTACCGTACGCAGATGGAGACGCGCGGCAATACGAAACTGCGGATCAAGAAATACTGTCCGCGAGAGCGAAAGCATACGCTGCACCGCGAACGCAAGAAATAGCCGCACGAGCCAGAGCGCGTAGGGGCGTAGCTCAATTGGCAGAGCACCGGTCTCCAAAACCGGGTGTTGGGGGTTCAATTCCCTCCGCCCCTGCCAATAGCGACGAGGCCCGGGTCTCCAGCGCGAAGGGACGCCAGGCGTGGCCTTTGAACTGTACAAGAGTGCCCAGGGACGTTACGTCCGTGTCGGGACGGCCATCGCTGCCGCGCTGGTCGCCCTGGTCCTCTCTTACTACGTGTGGGGATTGCTCAGCCGCCACGTGCCGGATGATTTCGCGTACAAGGTGTACGTGGTCTACGCGGCCCCGGCGGTGCTGTTCGCGGTCGTGGCCGCCATGACGGCCTACTACCTGAATAAGCCGAAGGCCGCAGACTTTTTTATCGCGACCGAGAGCGAGATGAAGAAGGTCTCCTGGTCGAACAAGGCGGAACTGGTCGGCTCGACCATCGTGGTCATCGTGACGGTGATTCTGCTCGCGCTGTTCATTTACCTTGCCGACAACGCCATCATTCTCACGTTGGCACGCGTCCTGGACCTGTGGTAATACGCCATGGCGAAGAACTGGTACGTTCTGCGGGTGCAGTCGAACAAAGAGGAGGCGGTGCGCGAAACCCTCGAAATGAAAGCCAAACTCGAGGGGGTCACCGACCGCCTGTGCCGGGTTGTCGTGCCGAGCGAGCGCGTCTCGACGATGAAATCCGGACGCCGGCGCGTCGCGGAGCGCAAACTCTATCCCGGATACGTCTTCGTCGAGATGGACGCCGAGGAGGACGGCAGCGTCCCGGATGGGGTCTGGTTCCTTATCCGCGAGACGACCGGCGTGGGCGACTTTATCGGTACCGAGGGCAAGCCCACGCCCATGAAACCGCACGAGATCGACAAACTCCTCGGCGAGGCCGAACGCTCCGAGGAAGAGGCCCCCAGCCTGAAGGTCGATTACGCCAAGGGCGACCAGATCAAGGTCAAGCAGGGGCCGTTCGAGAACTTCGAGGGCGTCGTGGATGAGGTCCAACTCGACAAGGGCCTCGTCCGGGTGATCGTGACCATTTTCGGGCGGCCGACGCCCGTGGAACTGGAGTACTGGCAGGTCGGCCCGATCTAGTGAGCCGCCGGGCCTGCCCGGCGCGAGATCAACGGCGTGCCGTGGTTAGCCGCCGGGCCTGCCCGGCGCGAGATGGCAAGCCGCAACAAAGGGTTTTGAGATGGCGAAGCGGATTGCAACGAAGATCAAGTTGCAGTGCCCCGGCGGGCAGGCGACGCCCGCACCGCCGGTCGGACCGGCGCTGGGCCAGCACGGCGTCAACATCGGCCAGTTCGTCCAGCAGTTCAACGACCGGACGAAGGACCAGACGGGCACGATCATCCCGGTCGAGATCTCGGTCTATACGGACCGCACGTTCGACTTCATCCTGAAAAGCCCGCCTGCGGCAGTCCTGCTGAAGCAGGCGGCCGGGATCGTCGTCGGAAGCGGCGAACCGAACAAGACCAAGGTCGGACGCGTCGCACGCGACCAGGTCCGCGAGATCGCCGAACGCAAGATGGCCGATCTCAACGCCGCCAGCCCGGAAGCCGCCGTGCGCATTATCGAGGGCACCGCCCGAAGTATGGGCATCGAGGTCGTCGAGACCGCCGAAGAAGCCGCCGTGCCCGTCGTTGCGACCGAAACCGAAACCCAGAGCGAAACCGAGAGCGAACAAGCCACCTGACATCCAGCACCGCACTGCTTTGTGGGACCCGCTGCGGCGGGGCTTGTACCACGGAGAACGTCATGCCGAAGCACGGAAAACGTTATCGCCAAGCCCGGAAAGAGGTCAGCAAGCCGGCTTACACGCTCCAGGATGCGGTCGAACTGCTGAAGCGACTCCCGGGGCCGAAGTTCGACCAGAGCGTGGAAGTCCACCTGAAACTGGGCATCGACCCGAAACAGTCGGACCAGAACGTCCGGGGAGCGGTCACCCTGCCGGCCGGGCTCGGTCGCTCGCGCAGCGTGGTCGCGTTCTGCCCGCCCGAAATGGCCGACGAGGCCAAGCAGGCCGGCGCCGTCGAGGCGGGCGCCGACGATCTGGTTGCCAAGATCGAAGGAGGGTGGATGGATTTTGACGTGGCCGTCGCGCATCCGGAGTTGATGCCGAAGGTCGCCAAACTCGGCCGCCTCCTCGGTCCCCAGGGCAAGATGCCGACTCCCAAGGCCGGCACCGTCGGGCCCGAGGTTCCGAAACTGGTGTCCGACTTCGCGGCCGGCAAACTGGAATACCGCAACGACTCCGGCGGAAACATCCACGCGATTGTCGGCAAGGCGAGTTTCGCACCGGCTGCCATCATCGAGAACGTCCGTGCTCTGGTCGAGCACATTCGGCGCGCGAAGCCGGCCAGTGCCAAAGGGCAGTTCTTCCAGAAGGCCGTTCTCAGCGCCTCGATGATGCCCGGCATCAACCTGGACCTGGAGACGCTGCCCACCGGCGCATGATGGGGGTGGCAGCACCGGCGTGAGTGCGTGTTGGTTTCTGAGTTCCGAGCCCGCCGCGGAAGCGGCGGGGAAGGTTCGGCGGCTTGGCCGCTGAATGCCAGAGCAAGGTGAGTGAGACGATCCGATGAGCCGTTTTGTCAAGGAAAAGATTATCGAGCAGTACGGCGAGCGGTTCCGCGAGGTGTCCGACATCGCCGTCATCAACACCCAGGGCATCGACGTCATCCGCATGACGGCGTTTCGTGGGGCGCTGCGCCGGCGAGGGATACAGGCAATGCGCGTTCACAACCGCCTGAGCAGGCGGGTGCTGGCATCCGGAAACCTCGTCGGGATCGAGACGCTCCTCGACGGTCCCAGCACCATCGTCTGGGGCGGCGAGAACATCGTGGACATCGCCAAGATCCTCAAGAGCCAGGCCGCGACGCTTACTGAACTGGCGATCTGCGGCGGCATGAGCGACGGCGAGGTCCTCTCGAAGGAGCAGATCGAGGCCCTGTCGGCACTACCCAGCCGCGAGGAACTCATCGGCTGGATCGTCGGCAGCGCCATCGGCCAGGCCGCCCGCGTCGCCGCCGCTGCCATGGCGGTCGGCGGCCGGTTGCTGACCCAGATCCGCGAGATCCAGGAGCAGACGCCGGCCGGCGAGACGCCGCCGGACGAGCAGGCCGAGACGGACGAGCCTGACACCCGCGCCGATGCGGCCGAGCAGAGAGAGACTCCGTCCGAGGCGACCCAAACGGACGACGCGGGCCCGGCCGAGGAACCGAAACCGGACGATAGTACGGAGGCCGACGGGGCGAAGGAGCCCCAGGCGCCAGAACAGGCGACCACCGACCAGTAGGATCGCAAGAGCGCCCTGCCGCAGGGCAGGGCAGGTACCACCAACGGAGGCATGTAGCAATGGCGGAAGAAGCAACAGCGGAGCAGGTCGAGGAGCGGACCTGGGACAAGAAGATCAAAGACCTCGGCGACAAGATCGTTGGCCTGACCGTCCTTCAGGCCAAGGACCTCGGCGACTACCTCGAAGAGGTGCACGGCATCAAGGCCGCCGCACCGGTGGCGGTCGGCATGATGGCCGCCGCACCGGGCGCCGGCGCGGGCGAGGCGGAAGCGGAAAAGGACTCGTTCGACGTTGTCCTGACCGGGTACGGGGACAAGAAGATCCCCGTCATCAAGGTCGTCCGCGAGATCACCAGCCTCGGCTTGAAGGAAGCCAAGGAAGTCGTCGAAAGCGTCCCGAAGGCCGTCCGGGAGGGCGTCCCGAAGGAAGAGGCCGAGCAACTGAGGAAGAAACTCGAAGAGGCCGGCGCGTCGGTGGAACTGAAGTAACTCCTGCGGCGGTTGCCGCTCGCCGCGGCGAGCCAGCGAGCGCCGGGGAGCGGGAATGCGCTCGCCGTGGCGAGCGGCACCCCGCGCCCTTCGAGCCCGCTGCGGAAGCAGCGGGTCACGTGCCGCAACATGGGGCGCCCTGACCGGCGGTGTCGCGCGAAAGCGTTCGAACGAACCTGATGTCTTGAGGTGACAAGGTGAACGACACGCAGCGTCGCAATTTCGGCCGTGTGGGGGAGATCCTGGAGATCCCCAACCTGACCCAGATCCAGACCAGCAAGTACGCCCAATTCCTGCAGTTGGAGGTCGACCCCGACCGGCGCCGCAACCGCGGCCTCGAGGCGGTCCTGCGCGAGGTGTTCCCGATCGCCAGTTACGACGGGTCTCTGCGTCTGGACTACGTCTCGTATCGCTTGGGGCGACCGCGCTACACGCCCGACCAGTGCCGGGCCCTGCGCCTGACGTACGGCCGTCCGTTCCGGATCACGGTGCGCCTCAGCGGCCAGGCGTACGACGCGCCGATCGAGGAGGAGGTGTACGTCGGCGAACTGCCCATCATGATGGGCGGTGGCGAGTTCATCATCAACGGGGCCGAGCGCGTCATCGTCAGCCAGTTGCACCGCTCGCCCGGCGTGGACTTCTCCATGGAACTGGAGACCGGCGACCGACGCCTCCACTCCTGCCGCATCATCCCCGAACGCGGGTCCTGGATCGAGATCAACGTCTCCAAGAAAGACGTGCTCCAGATGCGGATCGACCAGTCCACCAAGATCCCCGTGACGGCATTCCTGCGGGCGATGGACCCGAAGTACGCCGATACCGAGACCCTCATCCGCCTCTTCTACGACACCAAGATGCTGCGCCTCACCCACCTCAAGCGGGGCACACCCGTCCAGGACATGTACGTCGTCTCGCCCGTCGTGGACACCGGGACCGGCGAGATCATTCTGGAGGCGGGCGAACGCATCGGCGAGAAGTGGGATCAGATCCGCAACTCACGTGTCAAGCAACTTGACGTGGTGGCCGACCCGCAGTGCGACCCCTTGATCCTCAACACCCTGGCCGAGGACAAGACGACCAACTACGACGAAGCCGTCCTGTATATCTACGGGCGCCTGCGCGTCGGCAATCCGCCGAACCTCGACAAGGCCAAGCAACTGTTCCAGGAGAAGTTCTACGACATCAACCGGTACCGCCTGGGCAGGGTCGGCCGGTTCCGCCTCAACCGCAAGTTCGGCACCACCGTGGACGAAGACGAGATGACACTCAGGCCCGAGGACTTCATCGAGTGTATCCGCTACGTCTTGAACCTGCGAGGCGGCGAAGGGTTCCTCGACGACATCGACGACCTGGGCAACCGCCGACTGAGGACCATCGACGAGTTGGCCGGCGACGAAGTCCGAAAAGGGTTCCTGAAACTCCGGCGCACCGTCCAGGAACGCATGAGCCTGAAGGACCCCGCCGACCTGACGCCGCGCACACTGGTCAACTCCAAGAGCGTCTCGTCCTCGATCGAGTTCTTCTTCGGCCGCAGCGAACTCTCGCAGGTCGTGGACCAGACGAATCCGCTCGCGCAACTGGCCAACGAGCGGCGCTTGAGCGCCCTGGGACCCGGCGGCCTGAACCGCAAGCGTGCGGGCTTTGAGGTCCGCGACGTCCACGTCTCCCACTACGGCCGCATCTGCCCCATCGAGACACCCGAAGGGACGAACATCGGTCTGATCGCCCAGTTGGGAATCTACGCCACCGTGGACCCGTACGGCTTCCTGATTACGCCGTACCGGCGGGTGCATCGCGGCAAGGTCAACGGTGACGTCCGGTACATGCGGGCCGACGAGGAGATCCAGCATACGCTGGCGCCGGCCGACGTGCCGGTGGACAGCCGCGGGAAGATTACGGCCGACGCCGTCATCGCCCGGACGGCAGCCGACTTCCGCCGCGTCGCTGCCAATGACGTCGAATACGCCGACGTCAGCCCGAAGCAGTTGGTTGGGGTCTCGGCCAGCCTGATTCCGTTCCTCGAACACGACGACGCCAACCGGGCGCTGATGGGGTCGAACATGCAGCGCCAGGCCGTGCCGCTCCTGATTCCGAAGCCGCCCATTGTGGCCACCGGGATGGAGCGGTCCGTGGCCGAAAACTCCGGCATGGTCGTCCGGGCCGAGGAGGCCGGCGCCGTCACCTACGTCGATTCGCAGCGCATCGTCATCAAGAACCGCGACGGGTGGGAGAAGGAGTACAAACTGCGCAAGTTCGTCGGCCTGAACGAACGGACCTGCCTGAGCCAGAAGCCGATCGCGTCGTTCGGCCAGCGCGTCAAGAGCAATGAGGTCATCGCCGACGGTCCCGCCACCTGCGACGGCGAACTGGCCCTCGGCCGCGACGTCCTCGTCGCCTTCATCACGTGGGACGGATACAACTTCGAAGACGCCATCCTCGTGTCTGAGAGCCTGCTGGAGGACGATCGTTTTACGAGCATTCACATAGACGAGTTCGACGTCGAGGTTCGCGAGACGAAACTTGGCCGGGAGGAGTTCACCCGCGATATCCCCAACGTCTCGGAGCGGCAACTGAGGAATCTCGACGAGGAAGGCATCATCTGCGTCGGCACGCGCGTGGCGCCAGGCGATATCCTCGTCGGAAAGGTCTCGCCGAAGTCGAAGACGGAACTGTCGCCCGAAGAGAAACTGCTGCACGCCATCTTCGGCCGCGCCGGCGAGGACGTCAAGAACGACTCCCTCGTCGTGCCGGCCGGCACCGAGGGCATCGTCATCGAGGCCGAGAAATACAGCCGGGTGGCTCACCTCTCGGAGGCCGAGCGCCGCCGCCGCAGCCGAGAGGCACGACGCATCTCCAAAGAGATGAACGCCCGCATCATCGAGGGGTTCCGGACACTCGTTGACACGCTCAACTCGATCCTGCACACGAAGATCGTTGACCCCGAGACGGGCTTTGAGTACGGCGCCCCCGAGGTGGATTCGGAAGTGCTGGCTCAGATCGAGGCTTTCGACTACGGCCGGGTTCAGACGCGCAGCCAGTCGTACGAGGAAGGGCGCGAGGTCGTCGAGCGCGAGTGGCCCAAGATCCAGGAGATGCTTGACGAGAAGGAACGCCGGGTGGCACGGCTGAAGCGCGGCGACGAACTGCCGACCGGCGTCCTGGAGATGGTCAAGGTCTGGATCGCCACCAAACGGACGCTGTCCGTCGGCGACAAGATGGCCGGCCGACACGGCAACAAGGGCGTCATCGCCCGTATCTTGCCGGTCGAGGATATGCCGTTCCTGCCGGACGGAAGGCCGGTCGAAATCCTGTTGAATCCGCTCGGCGTCCCCAGCCGCATGAACGTCGGCCAGATTCTCGAAACGCACCTGGGTTGGGCTGCCAGCGTCCTGGGGTTCCAGGCCATCACCCCCGTCTTCGACGGGTGCAAGGAGGATACGATCCACGACCTTCTCGAAGAGGCCGGTCTGCCGCGCGACGGCAAGATTACCCTCTACGACGGACGTACCGGCGAGCCGTTCGGCCAGCGGGTGACGGTCGGCCACATCTACGCGATGAAACTGCACCACTTGGTGGACGACAAGGTTCATGCCCGCGCCACGGGCCCGTACAGCCTGATCACCCAGCAGCCGCTGGGCGGCAAGGCCCGCTCGGGCGGACAGCGGTTCGGCGAGATGGAGGTCTGGGCACTCGAGGCCTACGGCGCCGCCCACATCCTCCAGGAAATGCTGACCGTCAAGAGCGACGACGTCGAGGGGCGAACCAAGATCTACGAGTCGATGGTCATGGGACGCAACACCCTGGAGTCCGGCACGCCCGTCTCGTTCGACGTCCTGTGCAACGAGGTCAGGGGCCTGTGCCTGAACATCCAGTTGGAGAAGAAGCGGCTGTAAACGGTGGTGGTGTCGGTTCTCGATCCGGGAACTGGAGGAGCCGATCTCAATGGCGATTAACAGCAGCGTTTACGATAAGATCAACGATTACGGCAGCGTGAAGATCACGCTTGCCAGCCCCAACGACATCCGCAGTTGGTCGTTCGGCGAGGTGCGCAAGCCCGAAACCATCAACTACCGGACCTACCGGGCCGAGCGGGACGGGCTGTTCTGCGAGCGGATCTTCGGGCCGGAACGCGACTGGGAGTGTTTCTGCGGCAAATACAAGGGCACGAAGCACAAGGGGATGATCTGCGACCGTTGCGGCGTCAAGGTCACCCACAGCCGCGTTCGCCGCAAACGCATGGGTCACATCAACCTGGCGGCCCCGGTGGTGCACATCTGGTTTTTCAAGGCGATGCCCAGCCGCCTCGGAACGCTGCTCGATATGAAGGTGTTGGACCTGGAGAAGGTCATCTACTTCCAGGATTACATCATCACCGATCCCGGCCCCACGCCGCTCAAAGAGAAGCAACTGCTGACCGAGGAGGAGTACCGCGCGGCCCGCGAGAAGTACGGCGCCGAGTTCGACGCCGACATGGGCGCCGAGGCCGTCAAGAAGATGCTCCAGCGGATCGACCTGGCCGTCCTCTCGCAGCAACTGCGCGAGGAACTCGCGGGCACGCGCTCCAAGCAGAAGATCAAGAACATCACCAAACGCCTGAAACTCGTCGAGCAACTGCGCGAGTCCGGCAACCAGCCGGAGTGGATGGTCCTGGACGTCATCCCGGTCATCCCGCCGGACTTAAGGCCGCTGGTGCTCCTGGATTCAGGCAACTTCGCCACCAGCGACCTGAACGACCTGTACCGGCGCATCATGAACCGCAACAACCGGCTGAAGAAACTGGTGGACCTGAACGCGCCCGAGGTCATCATCCGCAACGAGAAGCGGATGCTCCAGGCCGCCGTCGACGCACTGTTCGACAACGCCCGCTGCCGCAGGGCCGTCCTCGGCTCCTCCAACCGGCCGCTGAAGTCCCTGACCGACATGATCAAGGGCAAGCAGGGGCGGTTCCGCGAGAACCTCCTCGGCAAACGCGTGGACTATTCCGCCCGAAGCGTCATCGTCATCGGCCCGGAACTCCGCCTGCACCAGTGCGGCCTGCCGAAGAAGATCGCCCTGGAACTCTACCAGCCGTTCATCATTCGCCGCCTCAAGGAACTCGGCTACGCCGACACCATCAAGAGCGCCAAACGCATGATCGAACGCCAGAGCCGCGAGGTCTGGGACATCCTCGAAGAAGTCACCCATCAGCACGCCGTCCTGCTGAACCGCGCCCCGACGCTGCACCGCATGGGCATCCAGGCGTTCGAGCCGGTCCTCATCGAGGGCAACGCCATCAAGATTCACCCGCTGGTCTGCCGAGGCTTCAACGCCGACTTCGACGGCGACCAGATGGCCGTTCACCTGCCGCTCTCGATCGAGGCGCAGGTCGATGCCTCCATCCTGATGATGAGCACGAACAACATCTTCAGCCCGTCCAACGGCCGGCCCATCATGAGCCCCAGCCAGGACATCGTCCTGGGGTGCTACTACCTGACGGTCGTCCGCCCCGGCCTCAAGGGCGAAGGCAAGGCCTTCAAAGACTTCCACGAGGCGATTGCCGCCCACGCGCACGGCAAGGTCGCCCTCCAGGCGCCGATCCAGGTCCGCCTGCCCGAAGGCACCAAACTCGCCGTACTCGACGGCCTGGAGACCGAGCCCGAGGTCTCGCGCATCGAGACCACCGTCGGCCGCATCATCTTCAACGACGTCCTGCCCGGCGGCATGCCGTTCTACAACCTCGAGATGGCTCAGAAAGGCACCTCCCAGGTCATCAGCGACTGTCACCGTCTGCTTGGCAAGGCGGCCACGATTGACGTTCTGGACCACGTCAAGGAACTCGGCTTCAAGTGGTCCACCCTGGCAGGTCTTTCGTTTTCCACCGAAGACCTCCGTGTGCCCGTCGAGAAGAAACGCCAGATCCTCCAAAAGGCTCAGAAAGAGGTGGACCGCATCAACAACGCCTTCGACGCCGGCGCCATCACCGATGGCGAACGCTACAATCAGGTCATCGACGCCTGGACGCACGCCCGCGAACTCGTCACCCAGGAAATGATGCACGAACTGGAGCACGACACGCGCGGCGGGAAGCCGTACCTCAACCCCATCTTTCTCATGACGCACTCCGGGGCGCGCGGCAGCGTGGACCAGGTGCGGCAGTTGGCGGGGATGCGCGGCCTGATGGCCAAACCGTCGGGGCGAATCATCGAGACGCCCATCAAGGCCAACTTCCGCGAGGGCCTGACCGTCCTGGAGTACTTCTCCTCGACACACGGCGCACGAAAAGGCCTGGCCGACACCGCCCTGAAGACCGCCGACTCGGGCTACCTGACCCGCAAACTCGCCGACGTCGCCCAGAACGTCATCGTCACGGAAGATGACTGCGGTACCCTGAACTCCATCGAGAAGGAAGTCTGGTACAAGGGGGCCGAGGTGGACCGGCCCCTCTCAGAGGCGATCGTCGGCCGCGTTGCCGCCCAGAGTATCGTCGACCCCTTGTCCGACGAATACGTCGTCAAGGAGAGCGAGGTCATCGCCGAGGCTGCGGCCGTACGTATCGAGGAACTTGGCATCGACCGCCTCCGCGTCCGCAGCCCCCTGACGTGCGAAGCGAGTCTCGGCTGCTGCGCCAAGTGCTATGGCGTGGATCTGTCGACCGGCAAGTCCGTCGAGGAGGGCCTGGCCGTCGGCATCATGGCGGCCCAGAGTATCGGCGAGCCGGGCACGCAACTGACGATGCGGACGTTCCACATCGGCGGCACCGCCCACCGGGCGGTCCTTCAGAGCGAGCATCGGGCTGCACATGCCGGCAAGGTCCGCTACCACGGCATCCGCAGCGTCAAAGTCAAGGACGAGGACGGTTCCCGCACGATCAGCCTGAAGCACAACGGCGAGATCGTCGTCCTTGACGACAAGGACCGCGAACTGGAACGCTTTGCCGTCCCCCTCGGCGCCACGCTGCTCAAGGACAACGGCAAGGCCGCCAAGGCCGGCGAAATCCTCTGCAAGTGGGACCCGTACATGGCCCCGATCCTGGCAGAGGACAAGGGAATCGTCCGCTACGCCGACCTCGTCGAGGGCGAGACGATGCGCCTCGAAGAGGACCGGATGGGCTTCACACGCCGCCTTGTCATCGAGCACAAGGGCGAACTCCACCCGCGGGTCATCATCGAGGACCCCAAGGGCAAGATCCTTGAGTTCCACTATATCCCCGCACGCACCTACGTCGAGGTCACCGAAGGCGAGAAGGTCATGCCCGGCACGCTCTTGGCTCGCCGCCCGCGAGAGGTCGGCGGCACGCAGGACATCACCGGCGGGCTGCCCCGCGTCACCGAACTCTTCGAGGCCCGCAAACCCAAAGAGCCCGCCGTCATGAGCGAGATCGACGGCGTTGTGGAACTCTCGCAGGAGAAGAAACGCGGAAAGATGACCATCATCGTTCGTAACCCCGAATCGGAGATCGAGAAGGAGCACTACGTACCACACGACCGGCACCTGCGGGTCCACACGGGCGACGTCGTCCACGCGGGCGACCAGTTGACCGACGGCCCGCTGGTCCCGCACGATATTCTGCGGATCTCCGGCGAGGCCGAACTCCAGAAGTACATGCTCCGCGAGATCCAGAACGTCTATCGCTCGCAGAAGCAGACCATCGACGACAAGCACGTCGAGATGATCCTTTCGCAGATGCTTCGCAAAGTCCGCGTCGAGCGGCCGGGCGATACGAGTTTCCTCCCCGGCGAGGTCGTCGATAAGTTCCGGTTCCGCGCCGAGAACGAGCGCCTGGGCCAGACGGTCAAGGTGGCCGACCCCGGCGACACCGAGTTCGAGGAGGGCCAGTTGGTTCTGAAGAGCGAGTTTGAGGAAGCGGCTGCCATCGCCGAACAGGGCGGGGGCCAACCGCCCAAGAAACGCCGCCCCAAACCCGCCACCGCCATGACCATGCTCCTGGGCATCACCAAGGCCAGCCTTCAGAGCGAGTCGTTCCTCTCGGCCGCCAGTTTTCAGGAGACCACCAAGGTGCTGACCGAGGCTTCGCTCGCGGGCAAGGTGGACCCGCTCATAGGACTGAAGGAGAACGTGGTGCTCGGGCACCTCGTCCCCGCCGGCACCGGCTTCAAGCCGTATCTGGAAGCCGCCGTCCGGCTGCATGCCGAACCGGTCTTGGCGGCCAGGGCCCTCGTCGAAGAACTGCCTGCCGTAGGCACCGAGGTCCGCCAGCCACTGGAAGGACAGTAAGAGCGCCTCGGAGATCGTGAATCTGAGATCCGCTGGGGTTTGACCAGCAGAATGGAGATATAATAGCATGCCGACCATTAACCAGTTGGTCCGAAAGGGCCGCCGGCGCCAGAAGAACAAGTCCCAAAGCCAGGCCCTTGGCCGCAACCCGCAGCGCCGGGGTGTCTGCACGCTCGTCCGTACGCAAACGCCGAAGAAACCGAACTCGGCCCTTCGCAAGATCGCTCGCGTCCGCCTCTCGAACGGCAAGGAAGTCACGGCCTACATCCCCGGCATCGACCATAATCTCCAGGAACACAGCATCGTCCTGGTGCGGGGCGGGCGGGTGCGCGATTTGCCGGGCGTCCGCTACCACATCGTCCGCGGAACGCTCGATGCCCTCGGCGTGGACGGCCGCAAGCAGGGACGCTCGAAATACGGAGCCAAAAAAGGGAAATAGAGTTTAGCCGCGACCACTCAGACTCGCGGTGCTCGACGCGCCAAGCGGGGCAACAAGGGGAAGCCCATTTTAGCCGTGACCCGAAGGGCAGCGCGTCTTCTTGAACCGCATCGGAGACAGGATTGACATGGGCCACAAAAAGTTTACCGCCAGTCACACGCATCTGAAGCCGGACCCCAGGTTCAAGAGCGAACTGGTCCAGAAGTTCGTCAACTGCATGATGTGGAAGGGCAAGAAAGGCGTCGCGCAGCGCGTCTTCTGCGATGCGATGGACATCATTGCCAAGAAGGTTGCCGACGCCCCGCCGCTCGACGTCTTCACACAGGCGGTTGAGAACGTCAAGCCGCACATCGAAGTCCGATCCAAACGTGTCGGCGGGGCCACCTACCAGGTGCCGATGCAGGTGAACCAGAAACGACGGCTGTCGCTGGCCATCCGCTGGATCCTTCAGGCGTCCCGCGAAAAGAAGGGGCGTCCCTTTGCCCAACGCCTGGCCGAGGAACTGACGGCCGCCTATAGAAAGGAAGGCACCGCCATCACCACACGCGAGAACGTCCACCGAATGGCCGAGGCCAACAAGGCGTTCGCGCACTTCGCATGGTGAGACCAGCAGGGGTCTGTAGCGGCTGCCGCCTGCAGGCTCCTCATCTTTTAGGCACGTCCGGTTGGCTATTGCCCGGCCGCCTTGCGACAAAGGCGGCAATCTTGGTGCACCAGCATGCCTGACACCCTGCGCTGGCGGAAAGCGAAACCATGAGTACCGCCGAACTCTCGATAATCCGCAACATCGGCATCGCCGCCCACATCGACGCCGGCAAGACCACGGTCACCGAGCGCGTCCTCTACTACGCCGGCAAGACTTACAAGATGGGCGAGGTACACGACGGCACCGCCGTCATGGACTACGACCCCGAGGAGCAGCAGCGGGGCATCACCATCCATGCGGCCGCCACCACCCTGCCCTGGAGAGGCTGCACCATCAATCTCATCGATACGCCCGGCCACGTCGACTTTACCATCGAGGTCGAGCGGTCGCTCCGCGTCCTGGACGGCTGCGTGGCCGTGTTCTGCGGTGTTGGCGGCGTCGAGGCCCAGAGCGAGACCGTCTGGCGGCAGGCCGACCGGTACGGCGTCCCGCGACTCGCGTTCATCAACAAACTCGACCGCGTCGGCTCGGACTGGGAACGCGTTCTTCACGAGATCCGCGACCATCTCCACGAGGGGGCCGTCCCCCTGCAGTTGCCCATCGGCAGCGGGGCCGATTTTGAGGGCATCGTGGACCTCCTGCGAATGAAGGCCGTTTACTATCGCAACGACCTCGGAACGAAGATCGACCTTGCCGATATCCCCGAGGACCTCCTGCCGATGGCCGAACTCCTACGCGAGGAACTCATCGAGAAGGCCGCAGACTTCGACGACCACCTCATGCAGCGCTACCTCGAAGAGCACTCCGTCGGCGTCGATGAACTGGTGGCCGCCATCCGCGCGGGGTGCGTCCGGTCTGAACTCATCCCTGTCCTGTGCGGGTCGGCCCTCAGAAACAAGGGCATTCAACTGCTGCTGGATGCCGTCTGCGACTACCTGCCCAACCCCCTCGACGTGGGATCCGTGACGGGGCACGCGCTCCAGAAGCGCGGCGGCGAACTGGAGGAGGTCGAGATCCGGTCCGACCCGGACGGCCCGTTTGTCGGATTGGTCTTCAAGATCGCCACCGACGCGCACGGCGACCTGCATTGGGTGCGGGTTTACCGCGGTCGCCTGAAAGCCGGCAGCCGCGTCCTCAACATGACGCGCGACAAGAAAGAGAACGTCCAACGCATCTGGCGCATGCACGCCGACGACCGCATCCGTGAAGACTCGGTCTCGGCCGGCGACATCGTGGCCCTGGTCGGACTCAGAAACTCCGTCACGGGCGACACCCTCTCCGACACGCGCCATCCCGTTACGCTCGAAAAACTCCGTGTCCCGAAAACGGTCATCGCCATGGCCATCGAACCCCGCACCAGCGAGGATCGCCAGCGCCTGGGCGAGGTGCTCGGCGTTCTGATGCGTGAGGACCCAACGTTTGAGTTCCGCGTCGATCCGGAAACCGGCCAGACCCTCATCGCCGGTATGGGCGAGTTGCATCTGGAGGTCCTGATTCACCGGATGCTTCGCGACTTCCGTTTGAACGTCAAGGTTGGTCGGCCCCGCGTCTCCTACCGCGAGACGATCCGCGAGGCGGTCGACGCCGAGGGGCGGTTTATCCGTCAGACGGGCGGACGCGGGCACTACGGCGTCGTCGCGATCCGTGTCCAGCCCCGCCCCAGCGGTGACCTGGGGGCCGACCCCATCGATTTCCGCAGCGCCATCAAGGGGGGCGCCATTCCTGAGCAGTACTTGCCGAGCATCGAACGCGGCATCCGCGATGCGGCCGCTGCCGGCATCATAACGGGCTATCCGCTCGTCGACGTAAGCGTGACGGTGACCGACGGCAAGTACCACGACGTGGACTCCTCCGAGATCGCCTTCGAGGCGGCCGCCGTGATGGCCCTGGAGCAGGCCGTTGAGAAGGCGGGGGTGCGGCTGCTCGAGCCGATCATGCGGCTCCAGGTGGTGGCCCCGAACGAATACTTCGGCGACGTGTCGGCTGACCTGATGTCACGCCGGGCCGAGATCCGGGATACCGAACTCAGGGGCACCACGCGGGTCATCACGGCGGTGGTTCCTCTGGCGGCCATGTTCGGGTATGCGACGACGGTCCGGAGCCTGACTCAGGGTCGGGCTACCTACAGCATGGAGCCGTCGCATTACGCCGTTGTGCCGGACGAGGTAACGAAAACGCTCCTGATATAGGTTTTTCTGAGCAGGTGGTCGGCCGACGCAGTGAGCCGAAAACCGGGAATTCCGGCCGAAAAGGGGTTGACAGGATTTTGAGGCATGATACACTTCCCGGTCTTGGCGCAAAAAACCGCCGGTTCAGGCGGCCGGCGAGGGGAGGGGTGTACACAGCGGCTGGCGTCTCCCGGTTTTCGGCCGGCGGCCGTCGTGGGGGATATATTGTCATTTTGCGGCAGCGGCCGACACGGGCCGCCGGGGACGACGCATGGTAGGTGAACGAATACGTATACGCATGGAAGCATATGACCACCGCGTCCTCGACCAGAGTGCGCTCGAAATCGCTGAGGCCAGCAAGCGGACCGGCGCCCGGGTCAAGGGGCCGATCCCCCTGCCGACGCGCATCGAACGCTATACGGTCCTTCGGTCGCCCAACATCGACAAGAAAAGCCGCGAGCAGTTCGAAATCCGTACCCACAAACGCGTGATCGATATCGAGGAACCGACGGCCAAGACCGTTGACGCGCTCAACAAACTCAATATGCCTGCGGGCGTTTTCATTAAAATCAAGGCGTGATCCGTGCCGGCAATACTGGGAAAAAAGGTGGGCATGACCTGCGTGTACGATGACCAGGGCAGGCAGATGCCCGTCACGGTCATCGAGGCGGGACCATGCCAGGTCCTGCAGGTCAAGACCGTCGAGACCGACGGATACAACGCCGTGCAACTCGGCTTCGGCGACCTGCCCGACCGCAAGGTCTCACGCCCGGCGGCCGGGCATGTCAAGAAGGCCGGGGCCCGCGCCAAACGCTTTGTCCGTGAGTACCGGACCGATGATACCGGGAACTACGAGCCCGGCGCCACCGTGACGGTGGCCGAGTTCCAGGACGTTGCCCTGGTGGACGTGACCGGCGTTTCGAAGGGCCGGGGCTTTGCGGGAGTCATGAAACGCCACGGTTTCAAGGGACAGGGGGCCAGTCACGGCACCGAACGCAAGCACCGCTCGGCCGGCAGCATCGCACGGGGGTCGGGTATTCCCGGACGAGGCGTTGCGAAGGGCAAACGGATGGCCGGCCATATGGGCCACAAGAAGCGTACCGTCGAGAAAATCAACATCATGAAAGTCGATCCCGAGGCCAATCTCCTGGTCGTCAAAGGCAGCGTGCCCGGCCCCAACGGCGGGTACGTCATGGTCCGAAGCGCCCGCAAGACCGGCCCCGCGAAGGCGTAGCCGAAGAAAGAAGACATGATCGAAGTCAGGGTCTACAACGCGGATGGTGGCGATGCCGGCCGCATCGAGGTCGATGAGACCTGGTTCGGCGGCAAGGTACGCATGGACGTGCTGCGTCTGGCGGTCCGCCGACACGAGGCGAACCAGCGGTGCGGAACCGCCGCCACCAAGAGCCGAGGCATGGTCCACGGTGCGCGGCGTAAGATCTTCCGCCAGAAACACACCGGCCGCGCACGCATGGGCACGATCCGCAATCCCATTCGTCGCGGCGGCGGCACGACGTTTGCCAAGAAGGCCCGCGATTTCGGCGTCGGCATGCCGAAGAAAATGCGCCGCCAGGCCCTCGACAGCGCCCTGCTCGCTCGCCTGCTCGACGCCGAGGTCATCGTCCTGGACGGCCTGGCGCTCGAGGAGCCGAAGACGCGGGAAGTGGCTAGGGTGCTCAAAACCGTCGGCGTCGAGCGATCGTGCCTGCTGGCGCTGCCCGCCGGCGAAAAGATCCTGTACAAGTCCGCCCGTAACCTGCCGCGCGTCCGTGTGCGGCAGGTTACTGATTTGAATGCGTACGACGTCCTCTGGCCCAACCGCGTCGTGTTCACGCGGCCTGCCTTCGAGGCGATGCTGGCATCGAGGAAGAACTGATGGACCCCTATCAGGTTGTCATCAAACCGCTGATTACCGAAAAGGGGACCAACCAGAACGAGACGGTCAACCAGTATGCGTTCCAGGTGCACCAGCGTGCCAACAAGCAGCAGATTCGGGAGGCCGTCCAGAAGATTTACGAGGTCCGGGTTCTGAAAGTCCGGACGATGAAGCGTCACGGCAAAATGCGGAGGTACCGCTACACGCGGGGCCGGACGGCCGGCATAAAAAAGGCCGTCGTCACGCTGCATCCCGACGACAATATCGATCTGTTCTAAGGAGCGCCCGGCGCCGCCCTGTGCGGCAGCCAGAGGATACACACGATGCCTGTCAGGAAATACAAACCGACGAGCCCGGGACGCCGGAACTCCTCCGTCCAGGACTTCTCGGACCTGACGAAGAAACGGCCCCAGCGCGGGTTGACCAAACGGATCTCCCGCAACGGCGGCCGCAACAACCAGGGCGTTACGACGGCCCGGTTCCGCGGCGGTGGACATCGCCGCCTGTATCGCATCGTCGATTTCCGACGCGACAAGGACGGCGTGCCCGGCAAAGTGGCTGCCATCGAGTACGATCCGAACCGCAGTGCCCGCATCGCCCTCATCCACTACCGCGATGGCGAAAAGCGGTATATCCTCGCCCCCGGCGGGCTGGAGGTCGGCCAGACCGTCATGAGCGGCGAGAAGGCTGAACCGCGCACCGGCAACTGTCTCCCCCTGGCCAACATCCCGGCGGGCCTCCCGATCCACAACATCGAGATGCGCCCCGGCTCCGGCGGAAAACTGGTCAGGGCCGCCGGACGCGCCGCCACCCTCAGCGCCAAAGAGGGCAGGTGGGCCTACATCACGCTGCCCAGCGGCGAGATGCGACGCGTCCCCCTCCGCTGCCGCGCCACCATCGGCGCCGTCGGCAACAGCGAGCACCAGGCCGTCCGATGGGGCAAGGCCGGACGCCGACGCCACAAGGGACGCAAATCCCACAGCCGCGGCTCGGCGATGAATCCGGTCGATCATCCGATGGGCGGCGGCGAAGGACGCCGGTCCGGCGGGCGGCCGCCCTGTTCACCCACGGGCGTCCAGTCCAAGGGCGGGAAGACCCGACGCCGACGCAACCCGACCAACGTGCACATTATCCGTCGCCGAGTCGGCCGGCGGTACGGGGAAGCCAAGATTCCCAAGTAAGGTTCGAAACACGTGGGACGTTCGGCGAAAAAAGGTCCGTATGTGGACGTGAAGTTGTTGCGGAAGGTCCAGAGGATGGAAGCCTCCGGTGCCCGCGCCCCGATCAAGACGTGGGTCAGAGCCTGCACGATCGTGCCGGACTTTGTCGGCCACACCTTCATGGTTCACAACGGGCGGACGCACATGCGCGTGTTTGTGACCGAGGACATGGTCGGGCACAAGTTGGGCGAGTTCTCCCCAACGCGGCTCTTCCGCGGCCACAGCGGACGCAGGGGATCGTCAACCGGGTAACCTGGAAGGGTGACCGGCTTGTCGGGCGCTTCGGGGCGCCCGGCGCAGGCGGAGAACCAAAAGGCTGAAGGCACATGGGGTATCGGGCAAGCCATCAATACGCACGCATCAGTCCGCGGAAGGCGGGCTTGGTCATGTCCATGATCCGGGGCATGCCTCTGGAGGAGGCGCTGCGGGTCCTGGACTTCAGCCCCCGACGTGCCGCCGCCCTGATCGCCAGGGTCCTGCGCAGCGCCATGGCCAACGCCGACGAGCAGGAGGCGGACCTGGAAGTGCTGTACGTCGCCGATGCCCGGGCCGACCAGGGACCCGTCCTCAAGCGGATGAAACCACGGGCACGCGGTTCAGCCGACGTGCTGCGGCGGCCAACGTGCCATCTGATTGTGGAACTCGAGGAGGCCGGGAAATAGGCCTCACCAGGTAAGGCAGCCGAAGTATGGGACAGAAGGTTCATCCAACCGGTTTTCGCATCGGCATCACGGAGTCGTGGCGGAGCCGATGGTATGCTCCGAAGCGGACCTTCGGCCAACTGCTGGTCGAGGACACGCGGATCCGCTCCTTTGTGAAGCGCAACTACACCTTCGCGGCGATCGCGAAGATCGAGATCGAGCGGACACGCGAGGAGGTCAAGGTCATTTTGCATTCGGCGAGGCCCGGACTCATCATCGGCCGAAAGGGCGCCGAGGTGGACCGCCTCCGCGAGCAACTTGAGGAACTCATCGGCCGGCGCATCACGGTCAACATCGTCGAGATCGCCAAGCCCGAACTCAGCGGCCAACTGGTGGCCGAGAACGTGGCACAGCAACTGGAGAAGCGGGCCTCGTTCCGCCGGACAATGAAACAGGCCGCAGACACCACCATGAGCGCCGGCGCCAAGGGGATCAAGATCCGCTGCGCGGGACGACTCGGCGGGACCGAAATGAGCCGCGCCGAGGTCACCATCCGCGGCAGCATCCCCCTGCAGACCCTCGACGGACACATCGACTACGGGTTCGCCCAGGCCTACTGCACGTACGGCGTCATCGGCGTCAAGGTGTGGGTTTACAGGGGCCTGTATGCCGTGAAGGGCGAGGAGGCCGCCGATGGCGCTGATGCCAAAACGGGTTAAGTTCCGTAAAAGCCAGCGCGGCCGCATGAAAGGTAAGGCCCAGCGCGGCAACTTTGTGGCGTTCGGCGAGTTCGGGCTTCAGGCGATGGAGCAGGCGTGGATTACCGCCCAGCAGATCGAGGCCGGCCGTGTGGCCGCCACACACTTTCTGCGGCGAGAAGGAAAACTCTGGGTCCGCATCTTTCCCGATAAGCCCGTCAGCAAAAAGCCGCTGGAGACCCGCATGGGCAAGGGCAAAGGCGAGCCGGACCACTGGGTGGCGTGTGTGAGGCCGGGACGGATTCTGTATGAACTGGGCGGCGTGCCGGAAGACCTGGCTCGAAACGCCCTGCGGCGCGTGGCACACAAGATGCCCATCCGCACGCGGATGGTTCACCGTCGCCGGGGCATCTGACGAATGGGCCGGCCTGCGGGCCGCACGGCGTGTGACCCGATGAGGATGATCGGATGAAGGCGCACGAGATTCGCGAAATGTCCGACGAGCAGATCCTTCAGGAACTGATGGCGCTCGAGCGAAAGGTGTTCGACCTCCGGACACAGGCCGCCACCGAGGAACTCACCGTGTCGAGCGAACTCGGAAAGGCCCGTCGCGACATCGCACGCATGCGGACCATCCTCCGAGAGCGTCAGTTGGCCGTCAAGGCCGACGCCGACGGCAAGGAGACAGCAACCGTATGACACGACGCCGCGGTAACCGACATCGTTTGCGGGGCATCGTCGTCCGCGACAAGGCCGCCAGGACCGTTACGGTCCAGGTGACGCGCCGCTTCCGCCATCCGAAGTACGGTAAGATGGTTCGCAGGAACACGCGCATTGCGGTTCACGACGAGACGAACGAGGCCCATGTCGGCGATGCGGTCGAGATCGTGTCGTGTCGTCCGATGTCGCGGACGAAACGCTGGCGACTGGTGCGTGTGATCGAGCGCGGTCCGGGGGGGCCGTTGGTTACGGGCGTCGAGGAGGTGTCCGCGCGCGATGCATCGGAGGCGCCGGCGTCGGACGCGCCGGCCGCCGAGGCACCTGTGGCCGAGGCCCTCGCCGAGGAAATACCCGCGGTGGAGCCCTTCGCCGAGGAAATACCCGCGGTGGAGCCCTTCGCCGAGGAAACGCCTGCGGCGGAGCCGCCCGATCAAGGGGCTGGGGGCGCTGAGGAAACACCGGCCTCGTAGGCCGCACGGAGTAGCGTTCGATGATTCAGATGTGCACCGTGCTCGATGTGGCGGATAACACCGGGGCCAAGACGGTCCGGGCGATCCGCGTGCTCGGCGGCTCAACCCGCCGCCACGGGTACACCCGCAGGACCGCCGGCATCGGCGACATCGTGATCGCTTCCGTCCAGAAGGCGACCCCGAGCGGCGAGGCCAAGAAGGGCGAGGTCGTCCGGTGCGTTGTTGTCCGAACGAGGTATCCGACGCGACGGGCCGACGGCTCGTTCGTCCGGTTCGACCGCAACGCCGTCGTGCTGATCGACAAGGATGGGAATCCTCGCGGGACGCGCGTCTTCGGCGCCGTGGCTCGCGAACTCAGGGAAAAACAGTACATGCGGATCGTCTCGCTCGCCAGCGAGGTGGTCTGACGCATTCGCGCAAGGGCAACCATGCACATTCGACGCGACGATACGGTGGAGGTCATCGCCGGCGACGACAAGGGCGTTCGAGCCAGGGTGCTCAGCGTCGATGCCGGCCACGGACGGGCCATCGTTGAAGGCGTCAACCGGGTGTACAAGCACCTGAGACGCTCGCGGAAGAACCCGCAGGGCGGACGGCTCGAAATCGAGGCGCCCGTGAAACTCTCGAACCTGCTCGTGGTCTGTCCCAAGTGCGACAAGGCCGTCCGCGTCGGCAAGCGCAAGGACGAGGGCGGCAAGAAATTTCGCGTGTGCCGCAAGTGCGGCGCCGATCTCGGAGAGTTGTAATCCGTCATGGTCAGACTGCTCGAACAATATCGCAGCGAGATTGTGCCGGCGCTCCAGAAAAAACTGGACCGCCGCAACGTCCTGAGTCTGCCGCGGCTCGAGAAGATCGTCGTCTCGATGGGCCTCGGCAAGTCACGCGACGAACCGAAACGCACCGAGGCCGCCATGCAGGACCTGGCAACCATCACAGGGCAGCAAGCGGCGCTGACGAAGGCCAAGAAGAGCGTGGCGTCGTTCCACCTTCGCCAGGGGGTGGTCGTCGGCGCCAAGGTCACGATTCGCGGCCGGCGGATGTACGAGTTCCTGGACCGGCTCATCAACCTGGCCATGCCGCGTATTCGCGACTTCCGGGGCATGGACCCGAACGCCTTCGACGGACGAGGCAATTACTCGCTGGGCGTGACCGAGCAGTTGGTGTTCCCGGAAGTCCGTGTGGACGACGTCAAGTTTCAGCAGGGGATGAACATCACGATCGTGATCACGGGCAGCCGGTCGGACGAGGAATCCCGGAGCCTTCTGGAGGCTTTCGGGTTCCCGTTCAGCCGGGACCAGTAACCTGTGTCGGAGACGTTATGGCAACCAAGGCCCAACGCTTGAAAGCGAATCGGGAGCCGAAGTACACGACGAGGCGGGTTCGGCGGTGCGAACTGTGCGGCCGGCCCCGGGCGGTCTATCGCAAGTTCCGCATCTGCCGCATCTGTTTCCGGAACCTGGCTCACCTGGGCCAGATTCCGGGCGTACGCAAGGCTTCCTGGTAAGACTCGAACGATAGGAGTGGGCGGTGAATACAGACACCATCGCCGATACGTTGACGCGAATTCGTAATGCACTCCAGCGCCGAAAGGCTACCGTGGACGTGCTCGCTTCCAACACGTGCCGGGGCATCCTCAGCGTCATGCGGGCCGAAGGGTATGTCCAGGGCTACGATGAAATCGACGACGGGCGGCAGGGGATCATCCGGGTCCAACTGAAGTACGGCCCGGACGGCGAGCGGGTCATGACGCACCTGAAGCGCGAGTCCAAGCCGAGCCGGCGCGTCTATCGCAAAGCGTCTGAGATCACGCCCGTCCTCGGCGGTCTGGGCGTGGCCATCTACACGACGCCTCGCGGCGTCGTCAGCGACCGCCAGGCACGCAGGCACAACGTGGGCGGCGAATTGCTCTGCACGATTTGGTGAGATTGGCGCCCGTACGGGCCACGAGAGGATACGATGTCTCGAATTGGGAAACTTCCGGTCCCTATTCCCGACAAGGTCAAGGTGACCGTCCACGACCGCACCGTCAACGTGGAGGGGCCACTCGGAACGCTCAACTGGACGTTTCCCTACGGAATGACCGTCACCGTCGACGACCAGAAGAAAGAGGTTCGCGTCGAACGCCCCGATGACCAGCGGCGGCACAGGGCCTTGCACGGCCTGACGCGCGCCCTGATCGCCAACATGGTCGAGGGCGTCACCAAGGGGTACGAACGCCCCATGGAACTGTACGGGACCGGATACTCGGTCAACGTTGAGGGCAAGAGAATTGTGGTCCAGTGCGGCTTCGCTCACCCCGTCGAGAAGGACATCCCCAACGGGATCAAGGTGGCCGTTGACGTGCCGAACACGCGCGGCAACGATACGCCGGCCCGTTTTGCCGTGAAGGGCTGTGACAAGCAACTGGTGGGTGAGTTTGCGGCCGAGGTGCGGCACATCAAGCCGCCGGAGCCGTATCTCGGTAAGGGCTTCCGATACGTGGGCGAGCAGATCCGCCGCAAGGCCGGCAAGACGTTCGTCGGCGGCGCCCCCGCCTAAGCAGGACGAGAAGGGGCCGAGGCCCTTTGAGGATCGTTACATGGTTGACATCAGGCACAAACGGGCGAGACTGAAGCGGCGACATCACAGCATCCGCCACAGGATCGAAGGCACGTCCGACCGCCCACGCCTGTGCGTCTATCGCAGCCTGAAGCACATTTACGCGCAGGTGATCGATGACTTGGCCGGCCGGACGCTGGCGGCGGCCAGCACGCTCAGCGAACCGATCAAGGGCGAACTCAAGAGCACGGGCAATTGCGACGCCGCCGCCAAAGTCGGCGAACTCATCGCGGCACGGGCAAAAGAGGCGGGCATCAAGGCCGTCTGTTTCGACCGCGGCGGACGCAAGTTTCACGGCCGTATCAAGGCCCTGGCCGACGCCGCACGAAAGGGCGGCCTGGCGTTCTGACGCGACACCCCCACGCCGGGGGCGGAGGACGATGACGCGTGGCTACGGAAAAGCAACGGTTCTTCGGCGAAGCCAGTGACCTCCAGGAGACGGTGGTCACCATCAACCGGTCGGCCAAGGTCGTCAAGGGCGGCCGGCGGTTCAGTTTCAGCGCACTGGCCGTCGTCGGCGACCGCCGCGGACGCGTCGGCATGGGGTACGGTAAAGCCAACGAGGTGCCGCCCGCCGTCGAGAAGGGTATTGCCGAGGCCAAGAAGAACCTCGTGAAGGTTCCTCTGAAGGGCGACAGCATACCGCACGAGGTGATGGGCCGTTTCGGCGCCGCCAGGGTGTTCATGCGGCCGGCCGGGCCCGGAACGGGCGTCATCGCGGGCGGCGGCGTCCGGGCCGTCTGCCAGATGGTTGGCATCCGCAACATCCTGACCAAGTCGCTCGGCTCGAACAACCCGATCAACCTGGTCAAGGCCGCCATGGACGGACTGACGAGACTGAAAGACGCGAAGGAAGTGGCGCGGCTTCGCGGCGTGCCGCTCGACGAACTCGTTCCGCAGACGCTGCAAAAAACCGGGCCGCAGCCCGAAACGGAACCTGAAGCGCAGCCCGAAGCGCAGCCCGAACCGGAGCCGGAGACCGCGACCGAGGCTGCCCCCGACGAAGCGGCCGACGCCCAGGCCGTGAGCGAGGAACCCACGACGTGAACCTGAGCGATGTCAAGAAAAGCGCCAGAGCACACCGGTCCCGCAGACAGGTCGGACGGGGAATGGGCTCCGGCAAGGGCAAGACGTGCGGCCGCGGGCACAAGGGCTCCAAGTCGCGTGCCGGCTACTCCCGCAAGATGACTTACGAGGGCGGCCAGATGCCCCTGTTCCGGCGCCTGCCGAAACGCGGATTCTCCAACGCACGGTGGGCCGTGCCCGTCACGGTGATTAACGTTGAAGCCCTGAACCGGTTCAGCGAAGGAACCCAGGTCGGGCCGAACGAACTGCGCGGCGTCGGGCTTATCAAGGGGCAGTTGTGTCGCCTCAAGGTGCTCGGCCGCGGGGAACTTGAGAAGGCTCTGACGGTGCGGGCCCACGCGTTCAGCGCCGGCGCCATCGAGAAGATCGAGAAAGCCGGCGGAAAGGCGGAGGTGATCGAAGCGTGATCGGCTCCCTTGTAAACATCTTTAAGATCCCGGAGTTGAGGCGCAAGATCCTCTTCACGGTGCTTATCATCGCCGTGTACAGGGTCGGTATGTACATGCCCATACCCGGCACGCATCCGCTCTACCTCAAGGGCCTGGTCGAGCAGGAACAGTCGGCGGCCGGCATGGAGGGCGGGGGCGGCGTTGGCGGGTACCTGGCCTTCATCGCGCGGATCACCGGCGGCAGTTTCGGACCGTTCCTCTTCTCGCTGGGAATCATGCCGTACATCAGCGCGTCGATCATCCTTCAGTTGTTGACCCAGGCGATTCCCAAACTCGAAAAACTCGCCAAGGAGGGCGAGAGCGGACGAAAGAAAATCAACGAGTACACCCGTTACCTGACCGTTCTGCTGTGCCTCATCCAGGCAACCTTTATCGCCAAGACCGGCCCCTACGGCGGGGGCCAATCCGGATGGCGCGGCGACGTCAATCCCGTCATGTACTCCCTCGTCTGCATCACGGCCATGTGCGGAGGGACGGTCCTTCTTATGTGGCTGGGTGAACTCGTGGACGAGTACGGCATCGGCAACGGCATCAGCATCATCATCATGGCGGGCATCGTGGACCGGCTTCCGGCCGTCGCCCAGTACCTGTCGCAGAACGCGACGCTCGAGTTCCTGAGTTTTCAGGCGGTCGAGAAGATCGGCATCGAGACCATCTTCCTCATCATCGTCATGTTCGTGGCGGTCATCGTGGGGGTCATCCTGATTACGCAGGCCCAGCGGCGAATCCCGATTCAGCAGGCCAAGCACACCCGGGGCCGCCGGACCTACGGCGGCCAGAGGCAGTACCTGCCCCTCAGGGTGAACCAGGCCGGCGTCATCCCCGTCATCTTTGCTTCCAGCCTCCTGTACCTGCCGATGTACCTGTTCGGCATGTTATCGACCAGCACGCAGGGCACGTGGGCCTGGCCCATCATGCAGGAGGTCTCCGATGCCTTCCGGTACGGCAGCCTGATGCACCTGCTCGTTTACGTGGCCCTGATCTTCGTGTTCTGCTACTTCTGGACGGCCATCCAGTTCCAGCCGCGCGAGATGGCCAACAACCTCCGCGACTGGGGCAACTTCATCCCGGGCATGCGCCCGGGTCGCCGCACCGCCGACTACCTCGAGAAAGTGATGAGCCGCATCACTTACGTCGGGGCGGCGTTTCTGGCGTCTGTTGCGATACTGCCGATCACCGTCAGCAGCCTGACCGGCGTCAGTACCCTGATGACAGGCTTTCTGGGCGGTACGGGGCTTCTGATTATTGTCAGCGTGGCGCTCGACGTGGTCCAGCGGGTCGAGTCGCACCTGATCATGCGGCACTACGAGGGATTCCTGGCCGAGGGCCGGGTACGCGGACGCCGCGGTTAGGGCGCGGCTTTGCGGCAGGAGCGCCAGAAGCATGCGACTCGTTTTCATGGGCCCGCCGGGGGCCGGAAAGGGAACCCAGGCCAAAGCGGTGGCCGAGAGGTACGGTGTCACGCACGTCTCCAGCGGAGACATCTTCCGCGAAGAGATCGCGGGCAACACCCAACTTGGGGGGCAGATTAAGGCCTATCTCGACAGCGGGGCACTCGTGCCCGACACGATTACGGTCAAGGCCGTCGTCGGAAGGCTTGGAGACGAAGACTGTGCCGATGGATGGCTGCTCGACGGCTTTCCACGGACACAGGCGCAGGCCGAGGCACTCGATGAGGCACTCGAGGCCGACGGCGAGAAACTCAGCGCGGTCATCTACCTGGAGGTGGACACCGAAATTATCGTCAAGCGGATGGCGGGACGCCGCGTCTGCCCGAATTGCGGACGCTCCTACCACACCGAGCACATACCGCCGAAGGTCGAGGGGACGTGCGACGCCTGCGGCACTCGCCTGATTATGCGCGACGATGATAAACCCGAAACGGTGCGGCAGCGACTGGCAACGTATCAGCAGGCCACGACGCCGCTCATCGAATACTACGACCGGCGCGGATTGCTCATCCGCACCGACGGAACCGGAACCCCTGACCAGGTCAGGGCACGGCTCTTTGAACAGTTGAAGGAAGTGGAGTGCGGCTGATGCGAGCGGGTATGCCATGAGCGTCTGTCCCAAGAGCCCCGACGCCATCGAGAAGATGCGGGTCGCCGGCCAGGTCGTGGCCGAGGTTCTCACGCGGCTCCGGCAGATGGCCCGGCCCGGTGTCACCACCGGCGAACTGGACGCCGAAGCCCTGCGCATCATCACCGCCCATGGCGCAAAGGCCCTCTTCCACGGCCAGCCGCACCCGCGCGGGGGACGGACCTATCCCGGAAACATCTGCGTGTCGCTCAACGAGGAACTGGTTCACGGCATCCCGGGACCGCGCGAGATCGCCGAGGGCGACATCGTGTCGCTCGACGTCGGCGTCGAGAAGGACGGCTGGTGTGGCGACGCCGCACGGACGTTCGCCGTCGGCGACGTGCCCGAACGGGCGCGGCGGCTGTTGGCGACGACCGAGGAGGCACTCGAGATCGCCCGACGCGAGGCACGGGCCGGGATCCTCTGGTCGGCCGTGGCAGGACAGATCGAGAGTTTCGTCACGACTGCCGGCTTCTCGGTCGTGACCGAGTACGTCGGGCACGGCATCGGCGCCAAGATGTGGGAAGAACCACGCGTGCCGAACTACGTCGGCCGCGAGATGCTTCGCGATGATTTTCTGATCGTCGAGAACATGACAATGTGCGTCGAACCGATGGTGAATATGGGCCAGCGCGACGTACGCACCACAAGTGACGGATGGACGGTGGTGACCTCCGACGGGAAACCATCCGCCCATTTCGAGGATATGCTTCTGGTTCACCGCGACGGGTGCGAACCACTGACGCGGTGAACCCGACGACCCTGGGAAGGATGAGTCCGACGATGGCCAAGGACGTCATCCGAATGGAAGGAAAGGTCACCGAGGCGCTGCCCAACGCCATCTTCCGGGTCGAACTGGAGAACGGCCATAAGGTGATGGCGCACGTGTCGGGTCGGATGCGGATGCATTTTATCCGTATCCTGCCGGGCGACCGGGTTACGATCGAACTGTCGCCCTACGACCTGACCAAAGGGCGGATCGTCTATCGGACCGGCTGACCCGACGGCCGCGACACAATCGGTGACGAGGCAGGTGACCACATGAAGGTACGAACCAGCGTCAAACGAATCTGCGAGAACTGCAAGGTCGTCCGGCGCGCCGGCGTGGTGCGCGTCATTTGCACCAACCGGCGCCACAAGCAGCGCCAGAAGATGAAGGCGAGGAGGAAGTAGCCCATGCCACGTATCGCCGGTGTGGACGTGCCCGCGGAAAAGGTCACATGGGTTGCCCTGACCGCTATCCACGGGATCGGCAAGACCAGTGCCCTGGTGATCTGCAAGGAAGCGCAGATCGACCCGAACGGGCGGATGAGGGACCTGTCGGAGGACGACATCGGTCACATCGCCACGATCCTCGACCGCAGCTTCGTCATCGAAGGCGCGCTGCGGCGGCAGATGCTTCAGAACATCGCCCGCCTCCGGGACATCGGGTCCTATCGCGGCCTGCGCTATCGCCGAGGGCTCCCCGTTCGCGGACAGCGGACGCGGACCAACGCCCGCACCCGCAAGGGGCCCCGCAAAACGGTCGCCGGCAAGAAGGGCGTAAAGGAACTGCATTAGGAGTCGGCCGCTCTCGTCACGCAGCGGCTGCGGAAACGGCGCGCCGAAAGAGCCGCCGGCGCTTGGACGGAGACAAGATGGCTAAGAAGCGGAAAGTTCGGCGGAGCGTGGCCAAGGGCGTCGCCCACGTCAAGGCCACCTTCAACAACACCATCATTACGATCACCGACCCGACGGGCAACGTCCTGTGCCAGGATTCCGCCGGGACCATCGGCTTCAAGGGAAGCCGCAAGTCCACGCCGTTCGCGGCCCAGCGGGCCGCCGAGGCGTGTGCCCAAAAGGCGATCAAGATGGGCATGCGCGAGGTCGAGGTCAAGGTCAAAGGACCCGGGAGCGGACGGGAGTCCGCCATCACGGCCCTACAGGCGGCGGGGCTGAAAGTCACCGCCATCGAAGACGCGACCCCGATCCCGCATAATGGATGTCGCCCGCCGAAACGCCGACGCGTCTAGCGAGGCGCACCTGGGAGGTACGACGACCGGATGGCACGATACACTGGACCTGTTTGCCGACGATGCCGCAGGGCCGGCATGAAACTGTACCTGAAGGGAGTGCGGTGTGAGACGGCCAAGTGCGCCATCGAGAAGCAGTGGCGCAACAAGCCGCCCGGCATGCACTTCTGGCGCAGGCGCCGGCCGAGCGAGTACGCAATCCGTCTGCGCGAGAAGCAGAAACTCCGCTGGTACTACAGCGTTCTGGAGCGGCAGTTCCGCCGTTTCTTCGAAGAGGCCGCACGCGGAAAAGGATCCACCGGCGAGAGAGTACTCATCCTCATGGAACGGCGGCTCGACAATGTCGTGTACCGGCTCGGCTTCGCGCCCAGCCGTAACGCAGCGCGGCAGTTGGTCAATCACGGCCACGTGCACGTCAACGGCCGCCGCGCCAACATCTCGAGCATAAAGGTTGAGGCCGGCGACGTTATCCAGATCCGCGACAAGAAGGTCAGCCGCGACCTCGTCGGGCGGTGGATCGCCGAGGAAGAGGGGCGGGTCATCCCACAGTGGCTCGAGGCCGACGCGACCAGCCTGCGCGGCGAGGTCAAGGTGCTGCCGGCTCGCGACGATGTCTCGATCCAACTCAACGAGCAATTGATCGTCGAGTTTTGCAGCCGCTAACGCACAGGCTAGGAGGCGAAGATCGTGATGCGGATCCGATGGAAGGGACTGGAACTTCCCACCCGCGTGGTCTTGGACTCCACGACCGAGACACCGACCTATGGCCAGTTCGTCGCCGAGCCGTTCGAACGCGGCTTCGGAGTGACCATCGGCAACAGCCTCAGGCGCATTTTGATGTCGAGCCTCGAGGGTGCCGCCGTCACCGGTGTCAAGATCGAGGGGGTTCTCCACGAGTTCTCCAGCGTTGAAGGCGTCATTGAGGACGCGACCGACCTCATCCTCAACATCAAGGGGCTCGTGGTGCGCCTCGAAGGCGACGAGCCACGCGTTGTGACGCTCGAGGCCAACGAGCCTGGGCCGGTCAACGCCGGTATGATCCAGACCGACCCGAACGTCGAGGTCGTCAATGTCGACCATGTCATCTGCACGCTCTCGAAGAAGATGCGCTTTGCGATGGAACTCAAGGTCGAGAAGGGCCGCGGGTACGTCGCCGCCGAGGACAACACCCCCGAAGGCGACCAGGAGGTCGGCCACATCCCCGTGGACAGCCACTTCTCGCCCGTCGCTCGCGTGCGTTTTCGTACCGAGGACACACGCGTCGGCCAGCGCACCAACTACGACCGGCTCGTGCTGGAGATCTGGACCAACGGTACGGTCTCGCCCGAGATGGCCCTCGTTGAGGCCGCCAAGATCATGCGCAAGCACCTCAACCCGTTCGTCGAGTACTTCCAGACAGGAGAGGAACTCGTGGCCGAGGAGGCCGAGGAACTCGAAGCGGCGGCGGCAGGAGCCGAAGAGTACGTCTCGGAACTCGAACGCAAACTCGGCATGCCCATCGCACAACTCGAACTGAGCGTCCGGGCATCCAACTGCCTGGAATCCGAGAACATCATGACCGTCGGCCAGTTGGTCCGTCTCAGCGAGGAGGACCTCCTCGACGTCCGGTCGTTCGGCAAGACCAGCCTCCGCGAGGTCAAACGCAAACTCGCCGACCTGGGCCTCTCGCTCGGAATGGACCTGGAAGGCGTTACGGCCGGTGGTGGAGGGAGTGCCTGACGATGCGGCATCTGAAGCACGGACGCAAACTCAACCGCACCACGAGCCACCGCGCCGCCACGCTCAGGAGCCTGGCCTGCTCGCTCATCGAGCACGAGGCCATCACCACGACCGTGCCGAAGGCGAAGGAGGCGCGGAGGTTCGTCGAACGACTCATCACGACCGCACGCAAGGGTACGCTGGCGGCCCGGCGCCGCGTTGCCTCGCGCTTGGGCGACGAGGTCGCTGCCAAGAAACTCGTCGAGGACGTGGCGCCAAGGTTCGCCGAGCGGCCCGGCGGCTACACGCGCGTCGTCAAACTGGCAAAACGCCGCGTCGGCGACGCCACGCAACTGGCGCGCCTCGAACTCGTCGAGAAACGCGAGAAGGAAAAGAAAAAGAAAAAGAAGAAGTAACCCGAGGTGCCCGCGCTTCCCAAGCCTGGCGCCCTTTTCGCGCGCCGGCACCCATGATGCGCGGTGGGTCCGGAGACACACCGCGCAAAGCGTGAGCCAACTCTGCCGTTTCAGAAGGAGGACGTTCCCATGTCCGACTGCGTCTTCTGCAGAATCGTCGCCGGCGAAATCCCCTGCACCAAGGTCTACGAAGACGACCTCTGCCTGGCCTTTATGGACATCGGTCCGCTGGCCGACGGCCACACGCTGCTCATCCCGAAGAAACACTACGAGTTTCTCTACGAGGTGCCGCCCGAGGAGGTGGCCCACCTTGCCAGGCGCCTGCCTGCCATGGCGAAGGCCGTGCAGGAAACCATGGGGGCCGAGGGGCTCAACGTCTTGCAGAACAACGGTAAGGTGGCCGGCCAGGCCGTGCCGCACGTCCACTTCCACTTCATCCCGCGCGCCCGGGGCGACGGCCTCGGCTACCGCTGGCCCGCCAAGGAAGCCGACTTCGATGTGCTCAAAGAGCAGGCCGAGGCGATCCGCGCGAAACTCGATGCGTAGAGTACTTTACGCATGTCGGTATTGCTGCGCGAGAAACCGTGCTGCGCGCGGCCCGTACCGGGTACGGGCCGCACAATGTGCCACAAGCAGTCGTGAATCGCTCTACCGGCCTTCCTTCGCATGCATCACGACCTCCCAATCGTCCGGCACCTTCGGCCGCGTAAACTGGTCTGCGTTCAGGTCCTTGTTCGTCTCGACGTGGTGGAAATCGACCGTCGTGATGTTCTCGCTCGTGTCGTGCAGCCGCGCGCGCGTGGGCAGGCTTTGCTTGGCGTCGATCCACAGCAGGATCCGCATGTAATCCTTCGCCAGGTCGGTTCCCTTCTTCGGCACGAGCGTTAGAACCTGCCGCTTCGCCTTGTCCTTCGCCTCTTCCGCCGCGCCGCGCGTCACGGTGAAGTGTTTCAGCACGGCGGCCTTTTTCTGGCCGAAGGGCAGCGGGAAGGGGATCTTGCCGATCTCGAACGACTCGACCGCCGGCTCGTCCGGCAGCCGCAGTTCCCAGATGATCAGTTGCTTCGTCGGGTCCTTCTTGTGGTAGAGGACCCGCCCATCGAAGACGAACGTCTCGCGCGGCCGGTCCGTAAACTCGAACCGCAGCAGGTTCGGCGCCCGGTAGGCAAGGTCGCCCTTGCGCTTCCGGATGTCCTCGTACAGCGTCTGGTTCAGTTCGTAGTCGAACGTCGCGCAGACGGTCTTGAACTGCTTGCCGGCGGCGTCCATACGATCGAGCACCTCGACCACGTCCGCCGCGGGCGGCTTGCCCTCTGCCGCAGGTGCCGGCGGTTCCGCCCCGTGCGCCGCGGCGCACGCCGCGACCGTCCACGCCCCGGCCAGAATGCCTGTCAACCACCGCATCTTCACTCCGATGCCTCCTTCTTCGTGTGCCTGTCGCGGACCATGTCCTTGATCTTCCGCACGACGGGCGGCAGGCCGCGCCAAAGGCCCAGCACCACCGTCGCGCCGAGGATACCGACGATCCACTGCCAACCCAATTCAAATCGATCGGCCAGGGCCGCCAGCAGCAGGTATCGTGGCCAGCGGCCGACGAGCGAGCCGATGGCGAACCGCCAGCGGCTGTAGCCCTCGCTGATCGCCAGCAGCCGGACGAAATCGATCGGGATCGGCAGAAACGACGCCGCCGCCAGCGTCCCGAACGGCGCCCGGTTGTACCACGCCGCCACACGCCGGTACAGGCCCGTTGCTCGGACGCGGCGGACGGGCCGGTATCGGTAGAGGAACGTCAGCAGATAGTAGTCGTGCATGTTCGCGATGGCCGTTGCCACCGCCCCGCCCGTCGCGACCACCAGGGGATGAATGCCCAGGCCGTGGCTTGCCGGCGGCGCGGCCGCCCACATCATCAGCCACGTCGTGGGCAGCGGGCAGAACGTGCACGCCATGCTCATGTAGCCGAACAGCCCCGCCAGAACCGCCGCCTTGCTCATGTCGCCGTAGGTGAAGCGGACGGCTACCAGAACGGCCATCAGCGCGGTGAACGGGTAGAACCACGTGCGGAAGTGGAGAGATTCGCGGCGGGTGAGGCGAAGTTCGACCTCCACCGCCGGGGGTCGCTCAGTCGATGAGTCGCCCATCGCGCATCCTTACGAGGCGGTGGCCTCGGGCGGCCACCTGCTCGTTGTGGGAGATGAGGACAATCGTCTGCTGCGTCTCCTGGTGGAATCGGCTTACGAGGTCCATCACGCGGCCCGACGAGGTGGAATCGAGGTTCCCGGTCGGCTCGTCGGCCAGCAGCACCGCCGGCCGCGTTACCAGGGCCCGCGCGATGGCCACACGCTGCTGTTCGCCGACGCTCAGTTGGTTGGGCCGGCGCCGGCGTTTCTCCTCGAGCCCCACGGCCCGCAGCATCTCGCGCGGCGCGTCTCCCACAGCCATCCCGCGAAGCCGCCGCGGCAACGCCACGTTGTCCTGGGCCGAGAGCGTCGGCAGCAGGTTGAACCGCTGGAACACGAACCCGATGTGCGCCCGGCGAAGGCGAGTCCGCTCGCCGTCCGACACGCCCCGCGTGTCGGTTCCCGCCAGGATCACCGTCCCGTCGGTCGGCGTGGCCAGCAGGCCCATCAGGTACAGCAGCGTGCTTTTGCCGCACCCGCTCGGCCCCATGACCGAGACGAACTCTCCCCGTCCGACGGCAAAGTCCACGCCGCGAAGCGCGGGCGTCGCCACGCCGTCGGCCCGGTACACCTTTGTCAAACCGCGCGTTTCGAGGATGGTATTCATGGCTTGTGTTTCGACGGCCGGACTCGGAGGCTATTCGTATCGCAGACTCTCGACCGGGTGGCATGGCCACGCTTGCGTGGCCATGGGTTGCCGGCTGTTGCTGAACATGGCCACCCAACATCGGGTGGCCATGCCACCCGCGGTTCTATTCGTATCGCAGACTCTCGACGGCGTCCTGCCGCGCGGCCCTGAGCGCGGGGTGCAGGGCCCCGAGGAACGTTCCGACGGCGGCAAGCCCGGCGGCGTAGGCGAAACGCACCGGCGGAATCTCGCACGTCCAGAGCGGTTGAAGGTGCAGGATGAGCGCCCGTCCGCCCCACGTGACGAGGAACCCCACCACGATGCCTCCCGCCGCAATGAGTCCGGCCTCGGCCAGGATCAGACCGAAGATCTGCAGCCGCGAGGCGCCGATGCCTTTGAGAATCCCGATCTCGCGCGTCCGCTCGACCACCATCGTATACACCGTCAGCAGGATGACCAGGAAACAGACGAACGCCGCCACGAACACCACCGAGCCGATGACCAGGTCCATGTCCACGAAACTCGACGCCAGGACCTCGTAGAACTCGTCCATCGTGAAGACGTTCAGGCCGCGCTCGCGGATCGCACCACGCGCCGCCGCCACGTGCGCCGGGTCACTGACGCGGACGTAGAAGAACGACGCCCGCCGGTCTCGCTGCCCAAGCACCTCGCTCACCGTGTCGATGGGCATGAAGACGCGCCCCGCGACGCCTTCGCGTGCGATGCCGACGATCGTAAACCGGCGGCCCCATCGTTCGACCGTCTGGCCGACGTGGTAATCGCCGGCGCCGGCGAGACGCGAGTCGATGACCATCTCCCATCCGCCCTCGAGGGTGCGGCCGTCGAGAATCTGGTCCGGCTCGGCAAAGAACTGCCAGTCCTCCGGCCGGATGCCGTACACGTTCTGCACGCGGCCGGCCATCTTCAGCGGCCACCTGAGGACCGGGATGGCGCGGGAGACGCCGGGCACCGATTCCAGATCCGCCTCGACCTTCTCGGCCGGCAGGCCGCCGCTGACAACCACCTGGTCCGACGCCGGCCAGACCATCAGGTGGGCCTGGACGTGCGTGGTGCGGCGGGCGATCTCGCCGAGCATGCTCGTCAGCCCCACCAGCACCAGGAACAGCGCCACCCCGACGCCCACCGCCAGGACGCTGATGGCCGTCCTGACCTTTCTGGCCATGATGTTCGCAAGCGGCAGCATGGGCTCTCTACTTGCCTCTTGTCTTGCGGCGTCGCAGTCACGGCGAAGTTGCGGCGATTATAGAGAGGGTGGGGGGAGGGAGCAAGCGCCGGCCGGTTTCACGCTAAGCGGGGTCAGGTAAGTCTTTTGCCATCGGGCGCCATGCCCACGTTTGCGTGTGCATGGCGTGGCGACAACTGATTGGGCTGGTAGCCCAGGGGCTTGCGCCGCTTACTTACGTGCGCGGCTGGTTT
>CAZIJC010000024.1:0-39991 GCA_964539385.1 uncultured Anaerolineales bacterium
CCCTCAATCGGGGCGTAGCGCAGCCTGGTAGCGCGCTTGACTGGGGGTCAAGAGGTCGCTGGTTCAAATCCAGTCGCCCCGACCAGCCCACGAAAGGGCTTCGGCAAGTGCCGGAGCCCTTTGTGTTCGAGCGCTGTTCAAACCCACCCCAGTTACCCCCGGAGTTTGAACCGCCGGCTTGCTGCTGACCTGAACGGGCCGCCGACGGGGACGGGCTGGGCCGAGCAACTGCCGCCAGATGAGGGCAGCGAAACCAGGGAACCTTCCGCCGGCGTCACGAGCCAGGATGGCCGAGAGCAGATTGCAGGGTTGCCTCGCTGCCGTCTTGGGGGTATAATCTGTACGGAGTTATGGGGGACGTGTGACCTTCCGGGGGCGGGCTTGCGTGCGAGCGGGGCGCGGGCCTTTTTTGCTGCGCCCAGGCGACGCGGTCGCAGGTCAGCAACGCTGGCGCCTACACGGAGGCCGACTGGGGGATTCCGTCGGAGAGGCCTACGGGCCACACCTGGGAAACCCGATCCACCGCGTGGACGGGCTTCCCTTCCAGAAAGGAGCAGGGACGATGAGAACCGGTTACCGGAAGGGGCGGCAGGTTGCCTGCATCGTGTGTGTGGCACTGGGCCTTGCCACGGGCGCGGCACGGGGCGGGTTCCTGCTCGTCGAGGATTTCGAGGGTCTCAATCTCGCCGCGATCGACGGCCAAGACGGTTGGGTTGCCACCAGCTCGACCAGCCAGGTGGTGACGCTCCCGGCTGAAGGTGCCAATCAGGCCCTCAAGGTAACGGCCACCCCCGGCGTGCTGCACAAGAGTGCGACGATCCCGCACCAACAGACTCGGATGCTCTTCCTGCGGTTCCGCTTCGAGGGCCAGCACGCCTACTCGTTCGGCATGTCGCACCTGGCGTCGCCGACGGAGAGCAGCGACTTCGGGCCGGAGTTGCGCAAGGTCAGCGCCCACGACCGCCTCGAGATCCACAACGGCAGCACGTACGACTTCCTCGTGAATCTGGTGCCGGCCACCTGGTACAACCTCTGGGCGCTGGTGAACAACGACTCAGACGACACCCAAGTCTGGTTGCATGACCGCCCCGGCGAGGCGGCCACGCCCGGAGACCAGCTCGATTCCGGCGGCCAAACCGTGTTCGACTTCCGCACCGATAACAACACCGATCTCGTCAAGTTCTACATCAAGGCGGCCAGCGGCGGCAGCGGCGGCGATCCCCTCTGGATCGACGACATCTACCTCGAAGGCACCAGCGCGGTGAACCTGGCGAACCCGGTGCCCGAACCCGCCACGCTCGCCTTGCTGGCCATCGGCGGGGCAGGCCTTCTCGTCCGCCGCCGGCGGAAGTGACCCGCACGACAGGCAACGGACTCGGCGGGCGGCCCTCGCGGCCGCCCGTCTCTTGCGCGCGGCGGGGCTTGGAGGGCTCCGCACGGTGGGGTGTGACATAATCGCTATGGCGTGACAACGAGCACGCCGCAGCATTGACATCGCCGCCGGCACGGGTATAATCCCCCCGTTCGTCGCAGGAAACCGATCGGCTGGGGGCATAGCTCAGTTGGGAGAGCGCTTGCATGGCATGCAAGAGGTCCGGGGTTCGAATCCCCGTGCCTCCACCAGCCAGCCAAAAGGGAAAGGCGCCAGAGCGGCGCCTTTCCCTTTCTCGTTTCCTCTGTTGCGCGCAGCCGCTTCGAGCAGATCGTGATCTGGCAGGACGGTGACAAGAACCTCCATGTGAAGGTCAAGAAGAACGGGGTGTGGTCGCCGGACGGGACCGAACCGGACATGACGTTTAACGATTCGGGGCATGTGACGGACGGGTGGTGGGATCAGGGCTGACGGCAAGCGCCGACGCACACAGCGGCTAGTTAGACTGCTCGCCCAAGACGACCGTGGCCGCGAAATGATTCAAGAAGTCAGGGAGTTCCTGACGAGAGTACTTGTATTGTTGTCCCTGCCTGCTTGAGGTGGTACGGGTCGGGACGGGGGAACAGAACGATGCGGGGGGAAAGCAACACGAGACGGGCTTTCAGCCTGCTCGAACTGGTGATCGTGGTCGTGATCATCGCCATCATCGCGGCCATTGCGATTCCCCCCTTGAGCCGGGGCACGGCGGGCACCGCCGACTCGGCGTTCCTCGGCGACTTGGCGGTCCTGCGACACGCCATCGACCTGTACGCCGCCGAGCACCTGGGCGCCTTCCCCACCTACATGGGTATCGGCGCCCAACTGACCCGTACACCGACGCGGCCGGCGACGCCCAGCACATCTACGGCCCGTATCTTCGCAAGATCCCACCCCTGCCCGTGGGTGAGAACAAGGGCAAGATCACCTTCACCAACGTCGAACCCCAGGGCACGCACCAAGACGCGGGGTGGTACTACGTCGAGGCCGAGGGCGTCATCCGGGCCAACTGCCGCGACGCCGAACAGGACGATTCGGACACCAAGTACAACGAGTACTGATCCTCTGCCCGTGGGGTGCGGAGGCTGAAGGGAGGTTGACTCGACGTACGGGGGACGGGGGGATGCGCGGGAACCGGGCCTTCACGCTCATCGAACTGCTGCTGGTCATCGTAATCCTCGGCCTCATGGCCGCGGTCGCGATCCCGCGAATCGCGGCCTCCGCTTCTGACGCCAAGAAGAACACCTGCGCGACCAACATCGCCGTCATCAACCGCATGATCGAGTACTGGGCCGTCGCGAACGACCAGGAGTACCTGCACGATCAGGGCAAGTTTCAGACCTTCCTTCTGAACAACCCCGACTACTTCCCCGATGGCCCGCCCGTCTGTCCCTACGGCGACCCTTACAAGTACGACGCCGATACGAACCGCGTGAAGCCGCACAATCATTAGCATCACGCCAGCCGTGCGGCACCGGATGTGTCCTCGTGGCACCGCCCAGGTGGGAGGTTCCTGGCCTATGGCGCTGATCCGCTGGCGCAGCAAGAAGGCCGCCAGGCCGAGATGACGCCGCTGCCCGCTTTGTCCTCAAGCAACGCTTGCCTTCGGGACGAAGCCGGGCATCCTTGGCCGTCGTTAAATCGCGGCGAACTCCGCCTTGGCAGGCCGAATAAAAGGGAAAGGCGCCACGTGACGCCTTTCCCTTTTTCCGTTGCGTCTACGATTATCTGCATGTGGCACGGCTTGCTCGCAAGCCGTGTTCCTTCGCAGCGGCGCGGTGCAGCCAGGCCGTGCCCTACCCCGGCGGGCGATCGGCCCGCTCGGGCCTCGCGATCAGGAACGTCCGCAGGCCCGCCAAGCCGACAAACAGGATCGACCCGAGCGCCAGGTCCGGCACCTTGACGATCCAGGCGGCCAGGCCGAGTCCCACCGACACCACGACCGCAACGACCCAGGTCAGGACGAGGTCGGCCCGCTTCCTGCCGCTCGGCGACCGGGCCGGCGTTTCCGGAAGGCTCGGCGCCAAGTTGGCGCGCGCAGCGGTGCGGCGAGCCGGGCGGCCGTCCACCCGCGGGGTGTCTCGGCGTTCCACACGCGGGGGCGCAGGATGGGCGCCGGGCTGCGCTGCGGCCCGCGCAAGGGCCTCGAGTGCATCGGCTGCCGTCCCGGTCCCCGGTGCACGTGGCGGCCTCGGCGCTTCCGGCGTCTCGGGCGCCTGTGGAGCCGGCGGGGCGAGGGGTATGCCGCTCGCCAGGGTGTCAAGCGCTGCCGCCGCCTGCTTCGTCTCGGGCGTCGGCGGTCTGTTCGCTGAAGGCGAAGTCGGTGAAGGAGACGGCCTGGACGGCGGCGCGGCCGGCCGGGCCACGACGGCGCCGGGCGCGAACCCTCGCAGCGGCGGACGGGCCACATCTTCCTCCGCCACGATCTGCATCGGTACCACACGCGGTGCCGCAAACTCAAAGCCGCACGTCGGGCATTGCACCAACTCGCCGGAGTGATCCGGGAAGACGACCAGTTCCGTGTCGCAAAGCGGGTTCGGACACATGAACGCCCACACCCGCTGTCCCCCGATGGGGGGTGGAGATGGAGCGGCCGGGCCGACGCCGGCCGCCACAGGCGACTCAGGCGCGCGAGCGGCCGGCCGGAACGGAGCGTCAAACAGCCGACTGCGCCAGGTCTTGCCACGAGCCGAGTACATAGGCCCTCCTCCCTATGATACTGCGTCTCTCGGCTCGTTCGTGGCCGAAAATGCAGGAAAACCGGGATGGAACGGACCTCGCGAGGTGGGCCGTCCGACCGCCGACACGCCGGACGCCAAGCGAGCGATGGACAAGACGGACCGGCGTGCGTCGCCAAACAGGGACCGAGGCATACCTCGCCCCTCACGCGGGCGGACGCGGAAGCACGTACGGTCGCCCGGTCGCCTCGTCGGTTCGGACCTCGACCGGCGTCTCGTAGACGGGCGAGAGGACTTCCGGCCGGATAACCTCCTGCGGCGTTCCGGCCGCCGCCACCCGGCCCTCGTCCACGAGCACCAGACGATCGGCGTACGCCGCCGCCAGGCCCAGGTCGTGGCTGACGGCGACGACCGTCTTGCCTTCTTCCGTAACGAGCCGCCGGAGCAGACCGTAAATGCCGTGCTGATGCTTGATGTCGAGGAACGACGTGGGCTCGTCCAGCAGGATGACGTCGGGCTCCTGCGCCAGCGCCCGCGCGATGATGACCCGCTGCCGCTCGCCGCCCGACAGGTCTTCCAGGCTTCGCTGGGTGAACCGCTCGGTGTCGGTCCGTCGAAGCGCCTCCCGGGCCGCATGCCAGTCACCGGTGGACTCGAATCCGAGGGCGCCGGTATGCGGCGAGCGACCCATCAGGACCGTCTCGAGCGCCGTAAAGCCGACCGCCGCCAGCGTCTCCTGCGGCACGTAGGCCACGCGGCGTGCAAGCGCCCCGCGCGGGTACTGCTCCAGCGGCGTCCCCGCGAGTCGGACGCGGCCTTCCGATGGAACCAGCAGTCCCACGAGAATCCTGAGCAGCGTTGTCTTGCCGCTGCCGTTCGGCCCGAGGACGCACGCCAGGCGCCCGCGCGCCAGGGCCATCGTCAAACCCTGAAGGACCGGCGCACCCGGCGCGTAGGCGAATCCCACACCGTCGGCTTCGAGGTACGGCCCCCCGCTGCCGGCCCCATACGCACTGGCGGACGAGCCGCCAGTGGCGCCCGGCGCGCCGGGATCGGCCGCTACCGAATTTCGATTTTCCGCCGCCATCGTGTTCTCAAGAGGTAGATGAAAAACGGCCCGCCGGCCATAGCCGTCAGCACGCCCACCGGCGGGGCCACGCCGCCGATGCCTTCCAGCAACCGCGTCACGAGGTCCGCCACCACCAGCAGCGACGCCCCGAAGAACACCACCGCCGGCACCAGACGCCGGTGATCCGGACCCAGGACCATCCGCAGCAGGTGCGGGCAGATCAAGCCGACGAACCCGATCGGGCCGGCCAACGCCACCGACGCCCCCGTCACGAGGCTCGCCGCCACAAACGTCGCCAGCCGGAGCCGATCGACCGGCACGCCGAGCGCCCCGGCCGTGTCCTCGCCGACCGCCACCAGATTGAATCCCTTGGCCAGGAAGGCAAACATGACGGCCGCCGCCAGCACCAGCCCGCCCACGACCGCCACCAGCGACCACCTCGGGTCGAAGGTGCTGATCGTGCCCATCATCCAGTAGGCGATCTCGCCGCGACGTTCCGGGCTCACCAGCGCCGTGACCAGCATGATGGCGGCCCCGTAGAAGGCGTTGATGATGACGCCCGTCAGCAGCAGCGTATACGGCTCCAGGCGCCCGCGACGCTGGGCCACCGCGTACACCACGGCGACCGTCACCAAGGCGCCGACGAACCCGAAGACCGGCGCCGCCATGACCGTCAGGTAGAGGCTCGACAGGATGACGCCGAGAGCGGCGCCGCCGGAGACGCCCAGGATGTACGGTTCGGCCAGGGGGTTCCTGAGGAGGGCCTGAAACGCGAGTCCCGCCAGCGCCAGCGCCGCCCCCACCGCCCCGGCCGTGAGCACCCCGTACAGGCGCAGGGCGAGGACGTCGCGTGCCTTCTGCCACGAGTCCCAGGCCCAGATGTTCTCGGCCCCCAGGACGACCGCCGCCACCGATACCGCCAGCCACAGCAGCAGCCACCCGGCCAGGGCCAGAACGTAGCGCCGCGGTGTCAGGGGCTTGGTCTTCAAGGCCTGTCGCGCTCCTCGGCGAAGTCGGCCTCGCCCGGGCCGGGCCGATGGATGACGCGTGAGAGACGGTCGGCGGCCAGGCCGACGCTCGGGCCGGGAATCGTCAGGAACGCATCCTGAAGGATGTACACGCGACCCTTCGCCACGGCGGGTATGCTCGTCCAGTTCTCCCAAGCCCGGCGGATGGCGTCCATGCGGTCGGGCGCGGCGTCGTTGCCGACGGCGTTGACGATTACAATCTCGGGCGCCAGTTGAATCACCCGCTGAGGGGTGATGGTCGGCCAGTCGGCCGTATCGGGAAAGGCATTCTCGGCGCCGGCCACGTCCAGGAGTTCATCCACAAAGGTGCCCCGCCCCGCCACCATCATGTTGGTCGATCCGACCGCCATCGGAAAGGCGAACAGGACCTTCGGCCGCCCGAGGCCCCTCACACGGCGGCGTACCTTGTCCAAGCGGCCCAGGATGTCTTCTTTCAGGTTCGCCGCGGGGCCGGTTCGGCCGGTCTCCCGGCCGATGGTCTCGATCGTCAGCATCAGTTCCACCATCGTGTCGGACTCCAGCGCGACCGTCCGGATGCCGAGACCCTCGAGCGTTCTCACAACGTCGGCCCGCTTCGTGACGACAAAGGCCACGGTCGGCTTGAGCGAGACGATTCTTTCGAGGTTCAACTTGATGGTGTCTCCGACGGCGGGAATCTTCTTGGCCGGCGGCGGGAAGTTGCAGTAATTCGAGCGGCCGACAATGTTGTCGCCCAAGCCCAACGCAAAGAGAATCTCCGTGACGCTCGGCGCGAGGCTGAGAATCCGCAGCGGCTCGGGCTCGGCCGTCTCCTCGGGAGGCCCGGATTCCCAGCACCCGCCCGCAAGACCGGCCGCGAGCCCACCCGCCAGAACCAGAAGAGCCGTTCGTTTCATGCCCGCGATTCTAGAGAGGCAGGCCGCCCGGTCAAGCCTAATGGTGCATCGGCCGCCGAGAAGCAGCGCGGGCGTACGCCCGCGCGAGCGCCGTTCCTTTTTTTCCGCCTGTTGGCGCTTGACACTGCGCCAAGACGTGCTACAGTATCGGCGACAATAGAATAGGAAGCCGGGAACAGGGAAGGTGGTGCAAAGCCACCGCGGTCCCGCCGCTGTAAGCGAGGACGAAAGGCCCGACCCATAAGGCCACTGTCCCACCGGGCGTGAGGCACACGCCGGCTGGACGGGAAGGCCGGGCCGAGTAGGACGATTCGCGAGCCAGAAGACCTCTCCCGACTTCAACGATGCTTGGTGTTCCTCGCGGACTGGGAATGACCGGCACGAAGGCAGATGACCTTCGGCCTCCCGCGCGGGGCCGGAGGTTTTTTTGTCGGCCCCCGACGGGAAAGTACGCGCGATCGCCTGCGGCACACGATCGCAGACCGCGCATCCAGGACGGAGTCGCACCCGGGGAATCCCAGGCAACAAGAGACACCCCGAGTTCTGCGGCGAGTACCGCGAAACTCGGGCAAGCGCCTCGTCCTCACAGCGCGGGACCGCCTTGACGAAAGGAGGTGCCGCACACACGAGAAGGCAGACACGTTCCAGCCGCCGCGCGGCGTCCGGAACGGAAAGGCGAGGCGCAAGGGGGCGCCTCAAGCACTCAAGAACGCTGGGGGAGAAACAAGGAAGACTACAGATGCTGCGAATCAACGTTGCGTTGACAACAGTTTTGATGTGTGTGATGCTGATTGGGCCGCAGCCGGCGTCGGCCTCGTACTACGCCGACTTCGTCCAGGGCTACGTTTCGGGAGGCGGCGCGGAGGACTACGACAACCCCGCCGTCGCGCTCGGCAGGCCCGAGCGAATGACCGGAGAAGGCACCTGGCCGGCCCAGGTCGAACCGTTCAACGGGCCCTGGTTGACGACCGAGATCGTTTCCATCGGCCCCAACGGGCATCTGAGCCTGGGCTTCAACGACCCGGTCCTCAATGAGCGGGGCGACGGCTACGACGCCGACTTCATCGTCTTCGGAAACGCGTTCTTCCAAATCGGCCCGACGCCGGCCATCTTCGGCGAACCCGGCAAGATCGAGGTCAGCCAGGACGCCCTGGTCTGGTACGAAATCCCAGGCGTGTTCGCCGACGACGAGTGGCCGACGCTCGGCTACACGGACGGCACGGCCGGATCGGGAACCCCCGGCGACGTGCCCAGCAACTTCCGGGAGCCGATGGACCCGGACCTGACCCTGGCCGACTTCGCCAACAAGACCTGGCAGCAGGTCTTCGCCCTGTACGGGACGTCGGGCGGCGGCGCAGCCTGTGATATCGCCGACGCAGTGGACAACCAGGGCGACCCGGCCAACCTCGACAGCATCTCCTACGTCCGGATCACGGTTCCGGACGGAGAGACCTGGAGCCCCGAGATCGACGGCGTCAGCGTCGTGCCCGAGCCGATGACGCTCGGCCTGCTGATGGGCGGCGCGGCCCTTGCGCCGTACCGCCGCAGGCATCGATAACGTGAACGTGGGGTGGTTCGCACGCCGGCACGGCGTGCGACCCGCTTCCACCAAAATAAAGCAAGGAGAATTCAAGATGCGTTGTGCAAGTGTTTTGCTGGCCCTTGTGGCCCTCGTTGTCCCGGCCCGGGCGGCTGTACAGGACCTCGGGGCTACAATCCCCAACCCCGACCCGTGGTCCTGGTCCACGCTGCTTGCGGCGGACGGCGGCGGAGGGGTTTACGCCTGCGACGGCGACAGCATCTACCGCCTCGTCGGCACGACGTTCCAGACGGCCTTCTCAGGCGTGGCCGCCGCGGCCGGAGCCGGCGTTGATCCGCCCGACTTCGCCGTCAGCCCCGACGGCACAACGGCCTACGTGACCACCGGCATGTCCGGACGGATCGTGGAGGTGAACCTCTCGAACCAGACGGCCCAGGAGTTGTCGGACGCCCGACAGAACCTGGGCATGAGCGGCAACTACGGCACCGCGGTCGATCCGATCCACGCCATGCCGTTCACCACCAACGCCTGGGCGCAGCACCTGTATCACCTGGACCCGACCGGCAACGGGACACTGACGCTGTTGGACACCTTCGCGAATACCGGCGCCGTGGGTGGGAGTTTCGCATTCACCCCGGATGGGCAGTTGATCGTGCCCGTGGGGACCGCGTTTTCCAACTATCCGAATGACGACCGGTTCCCCGTCGATCTGTACCGCTTCAGCCGCGGTTGGCTGGATGACCTGGCCGCCGGCACGGTGGCCGAAGGCGCCGGCACACGCTATGCCCAGAACCTGATGATCTCGGGAACCGGCGCAGTTGCAGCCGATGCGCGGGGCCACGTGTACATGCTTGCGCAGGATGCCATCTTCGAGGTTGATCCGGACGGGAACATGAGCACGCTGGTGGGCGACCCGTCCCGCAACATCTGGAGCGCCCTGTTCGAGGGCGAGGAGTTCATGGGCATGGCGTACGACGCCGCCTGTGACCGGATTCTGTTCGGCCGCCGGACCACCTGGTTTGACGGTAGTGGTAACCGCCAACATTCGGCCTGGGGCCTGTACGCCGTGCCCGAGCCGGCAACGCTTGTGCTGCTGGCCGTCGGCGCCGCCGCTGCCGGCTTGTACCGCCGCCGGCGCTGAAGAGCCACTGCCATGGTCAAACGGGCCTTCACGCTCGTCGAACTCGTGGTGGTCATCGCCATCCTGGGCATCCTGGCTGCGCTGCTGACGCCCGCCCTGGCCACCGCCTTCAGGATCGCCGAACGGACGACCTGCGCATCGAACCTCAGGCAGATTGGTCTGGCAACGCAGTTGTATTTGAAGGACAACGACGGATGGTTCTTCCCGCTGGTGACCGACACGCTCCGGGGCCGCCGGTGGTACTTCGGCCTGGAGCCGTCCGCTTCCCCAGGCTGCGAGGGCGAACGGGTCCTCGACCGGACCGAAGCCGCCCTCTACCCGTACCTCCACGCGCCGGAGTCAGTCGAGGCGTGCCCGAGCGTGCCGTTCGGCTCGCCGTACAAGCCGAAGTTCAAGGGTGCCTCGTGGTCTTACGGTATCAACTGGTACTTGTGTAACCACCACGGCTCGGCGAACTTCAGTTCGATCCGGCCGCAGGACGCCGGCCGCACGCTCCTTTACGCCGACGCGGCGCAGATCAATACGTGGCTGGCGCCGGCCTCGCCCAGCAACCCCATGGTTGAGGACCATTACTGGATCCGGCCCGGCACACCGCAGGTACAGTTCCGCCACGGCGGGCTTGCCAACGTCCTGTTTGCCGACTGGCACGTCGAGGCGTGTCCGCCCAAAGAGGGAAGTTACGACCGGCGGCTGCCATCGGCCAGGATCGGGTGCCTGGACGGCGACGAAGTGCTCTTTCGCCCGCGGCAAGGGCGATAATCAGCGCCCGGTTTCCTATGGCCATGCCTTTTCCCATCTGCCGATACTGAATGAGATTGCGTGATGACAGTTTGCGGCCGGGGTATTTCAGCCCCCAACGGTGTGAGCGGCCGCGGCAAGGAAGGGCTACATCATGTTCCACCGCCTCGCATTCGGCGCCGTCGGCGGACTGGCCCTTTCTCTATCGGCCGCCGCGGCGGCCGCGCCCGCCCTGCCGGAGAAGCCGGCCGTCCAGGCAACGGTCATCCAGAGAACCTACCCCCTGAAACCGCCCAGCGCCAAAGAAGGCGAACCCGACGAAGCGAAGACCTACACCACCGACGCCATCGTCCTCGAGAACGCCTACGTCCGGGCCACCATCGTGCCGGCCCTCGAGGCGCGACTGTCGCGCGTCGTCTTCAAAAGAGGCGGCCGCGACCTCTTCTGGGTGAACGACACGCTGGAAGAGTGGTCGATGGGCGGGACGTTCTTCCCGTTCCCGCTTCGCGAGACGGGCTGCGTGGCCGATCCGACCGCCACATGGCGGATCGTCCGCGAATATGACGGCTCGGTAACCGTGGCGATGGACCGGCGGTTCACGCAGTTCGCGGGGTCGGCCCCACGGCCGGACGCCCGCTTCTCGGCGCTTCGGATGGCAACGTACGTGACGCTGCGGCCGGGCTCGGCGGTCCTGGAATACGCTGCGCGGCTCGATAATCGGTTGCCCCTGCGGCACGGATTCCGACTATGGAACATGGCCCAGTTCCCGCGGCAGGCCGGCGCGACGGTGCTCCTTCCGGTGGGCTCGGTCACCGACGCGAATCTCGGTGAGGCCAAGCCGTGGCCGGTCTGGGACGACATTGACCACAGCCGCCTCGGGGCGGGCGCCGTCTCCGTCTTCGGCGCCGATACCCAGGGCGACTGGACCGGCGTGTATTACCCTGGCGCCGACGCCAACCACCTGATCCTCAAGCCGCGCTACACCGCACCGGGCGTGCGGCTGCACGTCGCGAAAGCCAAGTCGAGCATCAAAAACGAGGCCACGCGGGCCGACCGGATGATCGAGATCTGGAACGGGTCCAATCCGACCTTCAACCATCCCGGCCACTACCTCCAGGCGTTTGGAACCTACGTCCTGCCGCTTAGGCTGACGATGGTGACGGGGATCGGCCGCATAGACTGGGCCAACGATTCCGTCGCCATCTCGTACGAGCCCAGCGGGAAGGGCGCGGCAGTGCGTGTCGTCTCGTTCCAGCCTTGGCCGCGGTGCCGCATCATGGTCCGCACGAAAAAGGAGACCGCCCAAGCCGCCGGCACGCTGCGGCCCGACCGGCCGCTCGTCGTCCGGCTCGAGAAACGGGCCGAGCCCGTCTTGGTGACCGTGGTCAACAGGGAGGACGACGAGTTGGCGGAGGTCAGCCTGCCGCACCGGCCGCGCCCCACGCCGCCGGAAAACTTCAAGGTCATCCAGACCGAGATGCAGCCGTGGAACTGGATGGCGATGGAACTGGCGGACTGGTCCCGACGCGGGGCGCCCCATCTGCCCGACGCCACCGAGACGCTCTGCAAGAACCTGGCCACCCACGACGTGGAGTCCGTCCTGGCGGCGGCCCGGGCCGTCATGCGGACCGAACGGCCAGGGTCGGCCCGGTGGCAGTCTGTCAGGAGCCGGCTCGATTTCCTCGTCGGCCGCAGGCCCGACCACGCTTACGCCCAGGCCTACCTGGGGATGATGCTGTCGCTGGAGGCGCGGGGCCGTCCGACTCCCGCCGCCGCGCGGCATTTCAAGAAGGCCGAGCGGCTCCCCGCCGGGCACTATCTCGCGGCCCTCGAGGCCCTGGCCGCCGGCAACATGATCCAGGCCATGAGCCACCTGAAACGGTGCGCCTCGGAGACGCCGCCCGTCGCAATGGGTCTGGGAAAGCACGCCATCGCCGGCAACGAGCGGCTGCACCCGGCGGCGCTTCCGGGCGGTCAGTGGCCGACGATGCTCCTGGCGGCGGCGCTCGTGGAACTCAAGCGAACGCGACCGGCAATAGCGCAACTCGAACGGCTGCTGGAGACCGACCCCGCCCGGCCGGAAGCGCTGGCCCTGCTGGCCGACGCTTACGCAAAGGCCGAGAAGAAAGACGAGGCCGAGGCCGCCCGAGAGGAGGTCACCCGCCTCTTTAAGGTCTGCCCGCAGGTCCGACAGGACTACGACGCGCTGCTGCGCGAGGCTCGCCTGGGCGAGTGGGCCGGCGTCCCGCGGCCGTGACAGCCCATCATCACGGGGCCGAAACCCCGATCAGGACGCCGTCGCGTGGGCTTTCGCGGCAGACCTGAGCCTACTGTGCCATCTATCTGTCACCCCGATCGGCCCGGTTGGTTCATTCTTCCGAATTATCCCTCAAATGCCATACCGGCCTGTGTCGATAAGCAAATCGGGACGAGATGAAGTCTCTGCGGAGGGCCCCTGCTGCACTGGAGGGCGTCGGGATGGCGAACCGCTTGCACGCATCGACCGCCGGGATCCGACTGCATCAGTTCGTGGCGGCGAGTCTGTCGGTCATAGCCTATCTGTCGGGTTGGCTTCCCCCTCTCTGGGTGGCTCTGGGCCTGTCGGTTCTGGCGATGGTATCCGACCGCCTCTTGATCCTGGACTGGCTGCTGCGCGACAAGAAGCACGCCTACGAACAGGAGGATCCCGGACCGCGCGCGGGCATGTTCCGGTTCGCCGAGGCGATGCGTGTCATCTTGCTGGGCAGCGGGGCGATTCTGCTGACGGCCGGGCATCCCATCGGATGGCTGCCGACGCTGGCGGCCGCCGCCGCCTCGATCATGGAAGGTACGACGGCGTTCTCCTTCATGCTGCTGGCTTATGCGTTCCTGAAAGGATGCCTACGCGGCGTCTGGCCAGAGAAGGCGGCCGAGTGCCGTCCTGCGGCCAACCAGCCGGGCAATCCCAACTGCGTCGTGTGCCGCATCCTCCAAAGCGCCCCGTACGGCCGGTGCCACTGGTGCCGCCTGTCGAGCATCCGCTGGTGCTGCGGTCTCCAGACATCGATGCTGATGGTGCTTATGCTGGTCATTGCCTTCCTGCTGACCGCGGCGCTAGAGCCGATGGTAACCAAACTGTTGGTGACGCTCAGCATCGTGAGCGTGGTGACCCTGTCGCTTGCAACCAGCCGGCAGACCGACGACCTGATCGGCTCGCTGAACAACCTGGACAACGCCCGCCAGCGGACGGCCCGACGGTGCGAGTTCCTCAAGCACCTGGCGCTGGCCGGTTCGGTCCAGGAGGCCGCCGCCGTCACCGTGTCGCACGCCGCCGAAACGCTCGGCGCGCGCCGCGTCAGCATCATGCTGATTGAGGACGCGGTGCTGCGGATCGCGGCCTCGCGCGGTATTCCCGACGAGGTGGCCAAGAGGGTATCGGTCTCGATCCCGAATCGGATCTGCGGCGAGGTCTTCGACAGCGGGGTGCCTGTGGTCGTGAACGACCTCGACGTCGACGAGTTCTCCGGGACGCTCGGCCTGAAGGCGGGTGACGCCATGGCCTCGTTCCCCCTGGTGGCCGCGCCCATGAAAACCGCCACCCGCAAGATCGGCGTCGTCAACGTGACCGATCGCGAAGCGGGCGCGTTTGGCGAGGAGGACCTGTCGGAACTACAGTTCACGGCCGAGGCCGCCGCCATCAGCCTATCCAGCCAGATGGACCGCCGCGACCTGGAACGCAACAACTACGCAACCATCCGGTCCCTCGCCCTGGCGATCGAAGCCAAGGACCAGGGCACACACGGCCACTCGCTCCGCGTCCAGGTCTGGGCGACGACCGTGGCCAAGGAACTCGGCCTGTCGGGCGAGCGGCTTCAGGCGCTCACCTACGCCGCCGAACTGCACGACATCGGCAAGATTGCCATCCCGGACGAGATCCTCAAGGCGCCGCGGAAACTGACCTCGGACGAATTGGCCGTTGTCCAGCAACATCCCCGCCGGGGCGTGGAAATGGTGCGGCACCTGGAGTTCCTGAAGCCCTCACGCGAAACCATTCTCCATCACCACGAGTGGCTGGACGGCAGCGGCTACCCGGACGGTCTCGACGGCGACGAGATTCCACTCGAAGCCCGCATCCTGGCCGTTGTCGATGCCTACGATGCCATGACCAGCACACGCCCGTACCGGCCGCTCCTCTCCCACCAAGAGGCTGCCGCGGAACTCCAGTGCGCCGCCGGCACCCAGTTCGATCCGAAGTGCGTGGAAGCGTTTCTGAACCTGATCGGCGAGCAGGGCAAGCCGGTCGGCGCTGGCGCCCGGGCCGCCGACCCGTCTTGAGCCGTCCACGCGACCGACGGTGACACACGGTTGTCACACCGCCCCCGAACCATCTGGACGCTCTCCTGCCGCACGTCGTATCCTGGGTCAGGTAATAGGATCCCACTTCCCCCTTGCGCTGGGTGGGACCTTGGAGGCGCGGTCGCCACGGCGACCGCAGGAAGCGCCGGGGCCTTGGGCCCGCGGCGCTTCCGCTTTGTCTCGTGCGGCGCGGCACGCACCCTGCGACCGCAGCAAAACGGGGCTGGCCCTCTGACGACGCCAAAGGTCAGCCCCGTTCTGCCACCGACGCGATTGCCTTGACCCCTGCTCCGCCGTCTGGTAGCGTACGCCCGGCTCAAGACCGGGAAAGGAGACACCGCGTGGGCGACGTGATAGTGGGACTCGTCGGCGGGACGGGCCTCGGCGAGGCCCTGGCCCAGCAGTCCGAGGGCGAACTCAAAGAGATCGAGACCCCGTTCGGGAAGCCGTCGTCACCGATCCTTCTGACCGAGATCGAGGGCCAGGCGGTGGCCATCCTCGCCCGCCACGGCGAGGGGCACAGACTGGCCCCGTCGCAGGTGCCGTACCGTGCCAACATCTTCGCCCTGAAGAGCCTCGGCGTGACGCACGTCCTGGCCTCCGGCGCCGTGGGCAGCCTCAGGGACTCGATCCGCCCGCGCGACCTGGTGGTCTGCGACCAGACAATCGACCGGACCGTCCGCGGCCCCAAGACGTTCTTCGACGAGATGGCCGTACACGTGGGCTTCGCCGACCCGTTCTGCCCGGGCCTGCGCGGGCTGCTCATCGAGTGCGGCATGGCGGTGGACACGACGGTGCACACGCGCGGCACGTACGTGTGCATGGAGGGCCCACAGTTCTCGACGCGGGCCGAGAGCCTTCTGCACCGCCAGTGGGGCGCCGACCTGATCGGCATGACCTGCATGCCCGAGGCGAAACTCGCCCGCGAGGCCGAGATCTGTTACGCCCTCATCGCCATCGCCACCGACTACGACTGCTGGCGGCCGCACGAGCCCGGCCTCTCGCCAGACGCCGTCCTGGAGAGCATCCATGCCAACGTCGAGGCGGGGACCGCGGGCGCCATCGCCCTGATGAAGGAGACCGTGGGGCGCATCGCCGAGGCCGTCGGCCCCGACTGCGGCTGCCGCAGCGCCCTGGCGCGCGCCATCTGGACCGACCGCAACGCCATCGACCCCGAGACGGTCAAGCGGCTGGAGCCGCTGGTCGGGAAGTATCTCGGGGACAAGCAATGACGAATGACGAAGGCCGAATGACGAATTAAACGGCAATGGCAAATGACCAACGACAAAGGGCCGTGGCGTGCCTGTTTTCCTCAGGACATTCGCCACTGTTGTTTCGCCACTGATTAGTCATTCGGATTTCGTCATCCGTCAATGTCTCTCAGGGGCGCCAGTTCGACCCTCTCCAGACAGGCTTGCACGTCCTGGAGGCCCACCTCCCCCGCCCGCACCTGCATCGTGGACGCCGTGCCGCAGGCCACGCCCCAGCGGAGGCACTCGGCCGGCCCCTTCCCGGCCGCGTGGCTGTGGACGAAGCCCGCGAGCAAGGCATCGCCTGAGCCGACGGTGTTGATGATGCGTTCGACCTGGATCTCGGGCGTAGCCCGCCAGGCTCCGTCGCGGCAGAACAGGTAGGCCCCGTCGCCGCCCAACGTCACGATCACGTGCTCGACGTGACCGAGAAGCGAGCCGGCGGCCGCCCGGATGTCCGCGTCGTCGGCGATCTGGCGGCCGGCGATCTCGCCCAGTTCCTCCCGGTTCGGCTTGACCAGCCACAGATCTGCGGCCCGGTCCCGGTTCGAGGCGGCCTCTTCGGGGCGGACGGGCTCCAGACCCGGGCCGCTTGAATCGACCGCCACGCGGGCGCCCTTCTCCGCGCACACCTTCAAGAGACCGGCGAAATCGCCTGCCGTCATGCCCGGCGTCGGGCTTCCCGCGAAGAGCACGTACGACCCTCTGCCAGCCAGGATGCCGAGTTTCTTCTTGAGCCGCTCCAGATCCTCGGGCGACAGGCTGAAACCCACGTCGCGCACGTGCGTATCGACCTTGCGGGCCGGATCGACCAGCGTGATGTTCTCGCGCGTCGCGTCGCGCGCCTCGAACATCTCGACCCGGACGCGCGCTTGATCGAAACTCCGCTCGAACCGTCCGCTGTCGCCCTCGCCGACGAATCCCGTCAGGATGCACTCGGTCCCGAGCGTCCCCAGCAGCCGCGCGACGTTCACCGCCTTGCCGGCGGGTTGAATCGACACCAGCCGCCCGCGAACGTGGCTTCCGATCACCAGGTCCGCTACCTCCAGCGTCCGGTCGATCGCAGGATTCAAGGCGACCGATACGATTGTGGGTGTGTTTCGTGCCATGCTGGAACGTTTAGCCGCGGCCGGCATGGCCGCGCGTTGCGGCAACAGGAACCCCCGCGAGCCGTCCCGTCGCCGCAGGCGGCGATGACTAAAGGCGGGGTCGTCACCTATCCCTTCTCGGCCTCGCTGAATTCGTCCCCGCGGAAGGTCGAGCCCAGGTACACCCGCTTGACCTGGGGGTCCTGGATGAGTTCGGCGCTGGTGCCGTGACGGAAGACCCTACCCTCGTTGATGATGTAGGCGCGGTCCACGATACCGAGCGTCGCGTGGACGTTATGGTCGGTCACCAGGACGCCGATGCCGCGGTTCTTGAGGTTCCGGATGAATCCCTGGATATCGAAAATGGCGATCGGGTCCACGCCCGTGAACGGCTCGTCCAGAAGCATAAGGCTGGGCCGGGTGACCAGGGCCCGGGCGAGTTCCAGGCGCCGCCTCTCGCCGCCCGACAGGGTCCGCGCGTGCTGGCGCGCCAGGTGCGTCAGGCCGAAGTCGCGGAGCAGTTCGGCCGCAATCGCCCGCCGCTCGGTCTTCGAGAGGTGCATCATCTCGAGGATCGCCAGCAGGTTCTCTTCGACCGTCAGCCGCTGGAATACGCTGGGTTCCTGGGCCAGATACCCCAGGCCGCGGCGGGCACGCTGGTACATCGGCAGGGTGCTGATGTCCTCGTTCTCGAAGATGACGCGGCCCGCGTCGGCCGGGATCATCCCGATGGTCATCTTGAAACTGGTGGTCTTGCCGGCCCCGTTCTTGCCGAGCAAGCCGACGATCTCGGCCTCGTTGACGCCGAAACTGACATCGTCAACGACCCTGCGGCCGCTGTAGATTTTCGTAAGGCCAATAACGTTAAGGAGTTCCACGTGCGCCAACCTCCCGCGGGATGTCAGCCATTCCCGCGATTGTGGAAAACCTGTGCAGAACTCGCGGCCCTGCCAGGATATCAGGCGTCCGAACCCGCGTCCCGGGTCTGCCCCGATGGCGGACCCCCACCGTGCCACATCGCACACGATAACACCGAAAAAGCCGTTCCGCAAGCACTTCGCCGCCGCAGACGCATTCCCTCACAGGCGACCACCAAACGCAATGGCCCAACGCCGGACCCGCCCCGTCGCGCGGCCGCAACTTGTGGAAGAACACCGACGGTAGAAAACAGGGATTTAGGGAGCGCAAATCAGGAAAGATGCTACTGTTGCTCTGTTTCCACCTCCTCGGATTCCCATTTCTACCGCCTGTTGCCCACTCCCTGTTTCCCGCCGTCAATGCACCAGCCGCCACCCCGTAGGGTCGGGCAGCAGCGGAAGCGGTATGTGCCACCGCGATCCGGCGGCCGGCCAGTAGACGAAGAACGCTTTGCCAACCAGGTTCCGCCTCGGCACGACCGGCCGGTCCACCATCTCAAGCCACAACCGCGAATCGAACGATTTCGGGCTGTTATCGCCGCACACGAAGAACTCGTCGCCGTTCAGTTTGAACGGGTTTCCTTCGGTGGCATGGCCCGGCCCACCGTTGCGAAGCCGCTCGTTGATGTAATACACGTCGCGGCCGAGCCTCAGGTACTCGAGCGAAAGAGGCCCGCCTCGGGCGCCAAGGCGAACCTCGGCAGCCATGGCCCGCGCATCGTCGGTGTGCGGCTCGTGGAACCGGCGGCGCTCGGCCTCCGAGAGTTTCTTCGGTTCGTAGAGGACGTCTCCTGCCGGCGTCATGTCGGTCAAGATCACGTTCGCCACGCGGTCGCCGTCCACCAGAAGCATCAGTTTGTGGTCCACGTTGGCGACCTGGACCTCGACCGGCCGGGCCACCGGCAGGACGGGCCTCGCGGCCTTCGCCACCACCTTGTCGTTCAGAAGGATCTGCGTCGGCTCCTTGCTCCCTTCGGCCGTCAGTTCGAATCGGAACCGGTCCTTATACGCCCGCATCTCAATGATGCAGACCGACTCCGCCCCGCCCGCCGTGACCTCGGTCTTCAGGCTCAGGTCCGTACAGACCTGATCCCCCAGCCACGTTTCATCTCGCCTGTTCCCGCCGTTGTAGGCATAGCAGTCTACGATGTTTGAGGGCCGATCATGCAGGTCCCGGTGCATGTAGGTAAGCCAGGCCGTCCGGTCACGGGTGGGAGCCTTCGCGAGCACGTACCCCAACTCGTGCTGCTCCCACCCATCTTGCGTCTGCCAGCGTGGCTTCCAGCCGCGCCGCGTCGCCCGCCGGCGCGTGTCGTGGACAAGCATCCAGAGCGACTCCTGGGCAGCATCGGTCTTATGGGCGATCACCCCGTTGATCGTCACGTTGCCGCCAACCAGTTCGACCGTCTCGTGGGGCAGGCCAACCAGCCGCTTGATATAGTTCTGCGCCGGGTCGTTCGGATTGCGGAAGACGATAACGTCCCATCGCTGGGGCTCTTCGAAATCGTAGAGGAACTTCAGGACCAGGATCCGGTCGCCGCTGTACAGTGGCACGCGCGGCGGCACACGCTGCGGCCGGAGACAGTTCGGGCACACCGGCGCGGTCGCCAGCGCCGGTCCCCCCCGGCGGTCGCTCTCAGCCCCTATCGAGAACTGGCACCCGCAGTCCGTGCACTCGAGTTCGGCGTGCCGCCCATAGAGCGTCGGCCCCATCGAACCCGTCGGGATAACGAACGCCTCCACGACGAAGGCGCGGAAGATGAACGCCAACACGAACGCCACGATGATCGATTCGAGTGTCTCGAGAAGCGACTCGCGGTTCTTGCGGCGCCGGTGGGCTTTCTGGAGGTCTTCTTTGGGTTTCGCCACCATGCCGAGTGTTACCCTTCGGCGCGCCTTTCTCCCCCTGCCCGGCGCGCCGACGCGTGCGCCCAGGCACCGGAAAGGCGAATCTTAGGCTGCAAACCATGGTCCGGCAAGATAATTCCCCCTTGCGCCAAACCGCTTGGCCATCGGTCCTGCGGCGGGGTGTGCTTTTTGACTTTAGACTTTGGGCCTTGGACTTTAAACTCTTGGTTCATGCGAATCCTCGTCATTGGCAGCGTGAACATGGACGTCGTCACCCGCGTGGACCACGTGCCTGCGGCAGGTGAGAACGTGCGCGGCCGCGACCTCGCGACCATCCCCGGCGGCAAGGGAGCCAACCAGGCCGTCGCGGCGGCCAGACTGGGGGCCGAGACCGCACTGCTCGGCCGAGTCGGCGACGACGAGTTCGGCTCGCGCCTGCGCGCGGAACTGGAGGCCGAGGGCGTCTCTGTCGAGTCCCTCCGCACCGTCCGCGACTGCGCCAGCGGCGTCGCGCTCATCATGGTCGACGCGGCCGGCGAGAGCACCATCGTCGTAACGCCGGGCGCCAACAGCCGCCTGACGCCCGACGACGTGAACACAGCCCGCAACCTTATCGCCGAGGCCGACGCCGTGATCCTGCAACTGGAGATCCCGCCCGAGACGGTCGCCCGAGCCATACGCCTGGCCCGCGAGGTCGGCACGCGGACGGTCGTCGACGCCGGCCCACCCCGGCGGGGCCCGTCCCAACAGGGACCGCGCGGGCCCATTGACCGCGCCGTCTTCGAGTCAACGCTCCTGACGCCGAACGAAGCTGAGGCCGCGTCGCTCCTGGCCGTCGAGCCGGGCGAAATGGACCTCGAAGAGATGGCGAGCGAACTCGCGGCGCGCGGGCCGGAGGCCGTCGTCCTGAAGGCCGGCGCGCGCGGCGCCGTCGTCGCGCAGGGCAACGGGTGCGTAAGCGTCCCGGCCTTCAAGATCGATCCCGTGGACACGACCGCCGCCGGCGACGCCTTCACGGCGGCGCTCACCATCGAAGCCGTCAGGGGCACGGACCTGGTGGCGGCCGCGCGGATCGCCAATGCGGCGGGGGCTCTGGCTTGCCTGACGCTCGGCGCCCAACCCAGCATGCCCACCGCCGAGGAGATCGCCCGGTTTATCGTGGACCAATCGCAAGCAGGTTAGCCGCCGCGCTTGCGCGGCGCGCCCCCGCTCGGACGAGACGTATGCACTACCTCACCGAAGACCTGCCGGGAACAGGCGGACGCATCAAGGTCCATCCGGCCGATTTCCTGGTTACCGAGATTCCCCTGTACAGGCCGTCGGGAACCGGCGACCACGTGTACCTGTACGTCGAGAAGGAGGGCATCAGTTCGCTCGGGGCCGCCGACCGCATTGCCCGGGCGTTCGGGCGGCCGCGCCGCATCGTCGGCATCGCCGGCCTCAAGGACGCCCAGGCCGTCACGCGGCAGTGGATGAGCCTGGAGCGTATCGACGCCGACAAGGCCGCACGCCTCCATCTGCCGAACATCAAGATCCTGGAGGTTTCGCGCCACCGGAACAAACTCAAGATCGGCCACTTGGCGGGAAACGCGTTTGAGGTCCGCATCCGCGGCTGCGGCCCGCACGCAAAGGAAAAGGCCGAGCGCATCCTCGCCGTGCTGGTGCAGCGCGGCATGGCCAACTGGTTCGGCCGCCAGCGCTTCGGCCGCCGCGAGGACAACCATCTGCTCGGCCGTGCCCTCGTGCTCGGCCATGCGAAAGCGTTCTGCGACCGGTTCCTCGGCCGCCCGTCCCCGGCCGACTCGCCACGCCTCGTGCGGGCCCGCAAACACTACGACTCGGGGAACCTCCAAGCGGCCAAGAAACACTTCGGAGGGCAATCCGACCATCTGCGAGTGCTGACCACGCTCATCCGGACCGGCGACCCGGAGCGCGCCATGCGTGCCCTGCCGAAGCAACTTGCCCGCCTGCTCGTCAGTGCCTTCCAGTCGTCGCTGTTCAACGCCGTCCTGGAGCGGCGACTGGGAAGCATCGACCGTGTCGAAGCCGGGGACCTCGCGTACATCCATCCGCGCGGCGGGCGGGGCGGGGCGGTCTTTCTCGTCGAGCATCCGGAAGACGAGGCCCCGCGCGCCGCGCGGTTCGAGATCAGTCCCACCGGGCCAATCGTCGGGCACCGCGTCGTCCTGGCGAGCGGCCGGGTGGGCGAGATCGAACGGGAGGTCCTCGAGCAAGCCGACGTGGCGCCCGCGCATTTCGAGAGGGTCAAGGCCCTGCGCCTGCGCGGGGGCCGGCGGCCGCTCCGCGTGCCGGTGGCCGACGCCGAAGTCAGCCCCGTGGGCGACGATATCCTCGCCCGCTTTGCCCTCCCGCCCGGCGCCTACGCGACGATCCTGCTCGCCGAAATCACAAAATCCGAAGAATAAGGCGCCGCTCGGGCGTCCAAGTACGGGGACGCTTGCCGGACGAGGACGCACGCGGTAGGATACGCTCATGATGAAAGCGAGACAGACGTCGTTCGTGTGCTTCGCACTTGTGGCCGCCGCGGCTGCCGCGCAGGGGCGGGCACACGCCGCCGCCCACGACGACCGCAAGACGCCCGTGGTCCGCGCCGTCGAGCGGGCGGTCCCCAGCGTGGTCAACATCTCGACGAAGCAGGTGCGCCTGGTCCGGCCGTACTTCTGGATGAACGTGCCGAACATCTTCAGCCGCGAGTTCGGCAACCTGTTCCGGCCCCGGCGACAGGTCTCCGGCAGTCTCGGCTCGGGCTCCATCATCAGCGCCAAGGGTTACATCGTGACGAACGCGCACGTCGTCGAGCAGGCCGACGAGATCATCGTGACGCTCGCCGACGAATCGCAGCACAAGGCCCAACTCGTCAGCGCCGACCCCGAGGCCGACCTGGCCATCATCAAGATCGACGCCACCGGCCGCCTCAACGCCATCCCCATAGGCACGTCGTCCGACCTGATGATCGGCGAGACCGTCATCGCCGTCGGCAACCCCTTCGGCTACCAGCACACCGTGACGACGGGCGTGGTCTCGGCGCTGGAGCGGACGCTGGAACCGTCGCGCGGTCAGCGGTACGAAGGCCTGATCCAGACCGACGCGCCGATCAATCCGGGCAACTCGGGCGGCCCGCTCCTGAACATCCGGGGTGAACTCATCGGCATCAACACCGCCATCCGCGCGGGGGCACAGGGCCTCGGCTTCGCCATCCCCGTGGACAAAGTGCGGGAGATCATGATCGGCCTGTTGAACCTGCGCCGGCCGGGCAGCGCGTGGCTGGGGCTGAAGTTCAGGACCGACACGCCCGCGGCCGTCACCGTCGAAGCAGTCGAGGAGCACTCGCCCGCCGAGAAGGCGGGCCTCAAGCCCGGCGACCGCATCGAAACGGTCGGCGGTAACCCCGCCCCCGACGTCATCGAACTCGAAACCATGATCCTCGACCGCACGGTCGGCGATACCGTCCGCCTGGGCATCCGCCGCGGAAGCCGCCTCATCGAGAAAACGGTGACCCTGGCCAAGGCGCCCAAACCGGACGGCGAGAAACTCGCCCGGCGGCTGTTCGGCCTGCATCTTCAGACGCTCGACCCCGACCTGGCCCCGGCCATGCACTTGGCGGTGGACCGGGGTCTGTTAGTCGCAGGGGTGGATGGCGACAGCCCCGCCGAGAAGGCGGGCGTGGCGGCCAGCGACGTCGTCGTCCAGATCGACCGCTACCGCGTGGACGACCTCGATACGCTCGGCAACCTCCTCGCGCAGGTCAAGGCCGGCGACAACATCCTCTTCTACGTGGTCCGCCGCCGGACCGTCGCCCGGGCCGTCCTGAAGGCACGCTGAACCCGCCCGCGCGCGGCCGCCGTCTTTCCTCCGGTCCGCGAAGATGGTACACTTGCCGGCGAGCGAGGCGGAGAAACGGGCACGCCATGAAACTCGCATTCAGCACGAACGCTTTCAAGCAGGTCAGCCTGGAAGAGAGCCTGCGGCAAATTGCGGCATGTGGATACGCCGGAGTCGAGATCATGGCCGACGTGCCGCACGCCTACCCGCCGCACATGGACTCGCGCCGCCGCAGAAGCATCGTCGAACTCCTGAAGGAACTCCGCCTCACGGTCACCAACCTGAACGCCTTCACGCTGTTCGCCCAGGGCGACACGTGGCACCCGTCGTGGATCGAGCCGGACGCCGAGGCCCGCGAGCGGCGCATCGAGCACACCCTCGGTGCGATCCAACTGGCCCGCGACCTGGGCGCCCCCGGTATCAGCCTGGAGCCGGGCGGCCCCTTGCCCGAGGGGATGAACCGCGATGACGCCATGCAATGTTATCGCGACGGCCTCGCGCGCGTTCTTCCGGCGGCGGCCGAATGCGGCGTGAACCTGCTGGTCGAGCCGGAGCCGCACCTGCTGATCGAGCGGCCGGAGGAGTTCGAGCAGTTGCTCGAAGGCCTTTCGCACGAGCGTCTGGCGCTGAACTTCGACGTCGGGCACTTCTACTGCGTCGGCGTCGATCCGGCCGAGGCGGTGCGGCGGCTGGCCCCGCATATCCGGCACGTCCATCTCGAAGACATCGCCCCGTCGCGCGAGCACAAGCACCTGGTGCCCGGACACGGGGCCATTGATTTCGCGGCGGTGCTGGCAGCACTTCGCGACGTCGGCTACGACGGATGGATCAGCGTCGAACTGTATCCGTACGAGGCACAGGCACGCGAAGTCGCCGACGAAGCGTTTCGATACCTCGCAACATGGTTCTGAAAGCGACGCCGGTCAAGCCGGCCGAAAAACAAACCGGCCGAAAAGCGAACCAGCCCGCGATGGTAATCGCGGGTCGCAGCGCACCTCAGCAACATCTGCAAAATGACCGAACCTAAAGGCGAATGGCAACTGATCGACCGTATCCGCGCCCGCTCGCGGTTCGACCCGGCGGCGGTCCCCATCGGGCCGGGCGACGACATGGCGCTGGTGGACCTCGGCGAAAGCGCATGCCTCGTCACGACCGACACGCTGCTTGAAGGCACGCACTTCCATCTGGCGAAGGCGACGCCGCGGCAGGTCGGCTACAAGGCCATGGCCGTCAGCCTCTCCGACGCCGCCGCCATGGCGGCCGAACCGGTCTGCGCCGTCGCGTGGGTCGGCCTGCCCGAAGGCCGAGACATGGCGTTCGCCGAGCAACTGTGTCTGGGCCTTTCGGATGCGGCCGAACGGTTCGCCTGCCCCGTCGTCGGCGGCGACGTGACCAGTTGGCCGCACCCGCTGGCGATCGGCACGTCGCTCGTAGCGCGCCCGGCGGGCGTGGAGCCCGTCCGGCGCAGCGGCGCGCGGCCGGGAGACCTGCTGCTGGTGACCGGTGACCTGGGCGGCTCGGTCCTCGGCCGACACCTCGAGTTCGTGCCGCGCGTGAAGGAGGCGCGGCTGCTGGCCCGCGCCGTGACACTGCACGCCATGATCGACCTCTCGGACGGCCTCTCGACGGACCTCGGGCACATTGCCCGCGAGAGCGGCGCCGCGGCGGAGGTAGACGCCGGGACGATTCCGATCTCATCCGACGCCCGCCACCTCGCCGAGACCGACGGGCGCTCTCCCCTGGACCACGCCCTGAACGACGGCGAGGATTTCGAACTCCTCCTGGCGCTCGCGCCCGAGGACGCCCGGCGACTCGTCCGCGACAAACCGCTCGGCGACTTGCGCCTCACACACATCGGCCGCATCACAGAAGGCAGCGGCGTGACGATCGTCGGCTCAGGCGGCAAGCGCCGACCGCTCGAGGCCGGCGGTTACGAGCATTTCCGGTCCGACGGCGGAGACGCGTCATGAGCGCCGCCGCCTGGACCACCGAGTCGCACAGCGCCCGAGAGACGATTGCGCTGGGCCGCCGCATCGGCCGCGCCGCCCGCCCGGGCGACGTCGCAGCGCTGGTGGGTGAACTCGGCAGTGGCAAGACGCGCCTGGCGAAGGGTATGGCCGAAGGGCTCGGCGCTGCGTCGGCACGCGAGGTCACGAGCCCATCGTTCGTCATCTGCCGCGAGTACCTCGGCGGCCGCATCCCCTTCTACCACCTCGACGCCTACCGGCTGCGTGGCGAGGCAGACCTGGCGGCCATCGGGTCGGACGAGGTCCTGGCCGGCGACGGCTTCAGTGCCCTCGAATGGGCCGACCGCGCCGCCGGCGCCCTGCCGCCCGACCATCTGGAAGTCCGACTTGAAGTGACGGGCCGGGACGCGCGCCGGCTGACGTTCACACCGCACGGTGCGCAGTCGGAGCGGCTGCTGGAAGGTGTCCGGTCGGGCGGGTGAGCGGCGTCAGGCCCGCGCCTCCCGCTGTCGGCGGAGGGCGTCGAGGTCAAACCGGGCGACGGCCAGTTTGATGTCGTCGGCGGTGCGCCGGGCGCGTAGTTCAGCCTTCTGGCCGGTCTCGTGGGTCCATTGGCGTGTGACCTCGACGAAGCCGTCCATCCGCTTCCTGAACCTGCGGGCGTGATACCGGCCCCACAACTTGATGGCCAGGGTGAACCAGTCGAACCGCGCCAGCCTCCGCAGCGCCGCCGAGAGCGAATAAAACGCGCCGAAGGCCCGGAGGGTCTCCACCTGGAGTTCCAGCGTGCTCATCCGCTTGGGCCGAAAGACCACGTGATGGCCGTCGTAACGGCTCCAGTCTCGCGTCAGGAGCCGCCCCTCTCGCTCCAGCGTCTCGAAGACCGGCGTGCCCGGCAGTGGAACCAGGATCGCGAACTGGGCGCTGGCCAGGTGATGTTTGCGGGCGAACCGGGCGGTCTCGCGGACCGTCTCGGTGGTGTCCTCGTCGGCGCCGAAGATAAACATCCCGTGAATTCGGATGCCTCGCCGGTCGAACTCGCGGACCACCCGCTCAATCTCGTCAACCGACTGCCGCTTGTCGTAGGATTCCAGGACGGCCGGGCTCACGGATTCTATGCCGATGTACACGTAGTAACAGCCGGAGCGGACCATCAGGTCGAGCAGTTCGGGGTCGCGTGCGGCGTCGCAGCGGACCTGGGCGCTCCATTTCAGGTCCAGGCGCTCGCGGATCATCGCCCGCATCAGGTCCTTGGCCCGTTTCAGGTTGGCCGTGAAGTTGTCGTCGTAGAAGAACACGTACCGTCCGCGAAGAGGCCTCAGTTCCCCCATCACGTTCTCGGTGCTCCGGAAACGGTACGCCCGCCCGAACATCTTCGTGACCGAGCAGAACGTGCAGTCGAACGGGCACCCGCGAGACGTCTGGACGGGCACCACGGGGTCGCTGCCCGGACTGAGGTCGTACCCCTGGATGAGCGTGAGGTCCGGCACGGGCAGGGTCTCCACGTCCGTAGGCGTGGGGCTCGCGGGGTTGTGGATCACCTCGCCGTTCTCCACAGGCGAGTCGCCGTGGCGGCCGACGCGCCGGGAGAGCGACGGCATGGTTTCCAGGCCGGCGCCCGAGGCGAGGCGATCGACGAAATCGACGATGAGGTCGTCGGCCTCGCCGCGGATGACGTAGTCGCAGTGCTGGAGCGCCTCCTCCGGCAGAAAGGTGACGTGCGGGCCGCCCATCACGACGGGAATCCCCGCCCGCCTCGCCGCCTTCGCAAACTCGTAGGCACGCGGGGCCGTTGACGTGATCGTCGAGATGCCGACCAAGTCCGCCGAGAACAGCGCCGCGAAATCGACCGGCGACACCTCCTCAACGAACACCTTCACGTCGTATCCGGCCGCCTTCAGCCGCGTCGCCAGAACCACCAGCCCGAGCCGCGGCAACTTCCATCGGGTGAATACGTGCCAGTCCGGCGACTTCGGCTCGATCAACACAATGTTTTTCATATCGGGTTCTCTCAACTCCCCCCGAACAAGCAGGCCCAACATCCGCACACGCGACGCAAACGCTGTGAAGGACTGGCGCCGAAACCGGGAAGACACCCTTCCCGAAAGGCCCCCGAGCGACATCACGCGGCGGCCATTGTACCCGCTACTGCTCGACCGTCAACATCTTTGCCCCGTGGCCGCGGTTGTTTGCTTCGTCTTCGGCGCGGACGCCGATGCGGTGCGGGCCGGGGCCCAGGCCCTTGACCGTGAAGCGGAACTGCTCGGCCGGCCCGTCGAACAGGCCGTCGGTCGGGGCCAGGGTATGCCACTCGGTCGCCGAATCGACGGTGTAGGCAGCCTCGGTCACGCGGCTGGTGGCGTCGCGGGCGGTGAACGTGATGTCGGCCTCGGTGCCGCCGTCACCGTTGCGGACCTTGACCTGAACCTTCTCGATGATCGGGCCGGTGTTGTCCACGAGGATCGGGTCGCTCGTGCGTGAGGTCTCGCGGGCCGTCTCCGCCGAGCGGTCGTGCCGGTCGCTCGCCACGACCTTGATCTCGTACCACCCGTCGGCGACGGTGGCGGTGTCCCAGGCATATTCGGACCGGGCCAGGTTCCGGCCGAGGCGCACCCACTTCGGCTCGCCCTGACCGCGGAAGTACAGACGATAGCGGAGCGTGTCGCCGTTCGGGTCCCGGGCCTTCCACTGGAGGACGCGGATGGGCTGCGACCCTTCGGGCGGCGGGGGCGGAGGAGGCGTCGGACCGGTTTTCTGGCTGCTCTGGCTGCGGCTCTTCATCACTTGACGGAACCGCTCGACCGTCTGGGCACGGGTCTGCCGGTCGCGCGAGACGACCTCGGCAATCGAGAGGATCTTCGGCGGCTCGTTGGCCCGCAGGTACGCCGCCTCGAATTGCTCCAGGACCGGTGTGGTGTCGGCGTCGTTCGTCTTCATCGTCGCGCGGAACTGGAGGAACCGGGCGGGGGGACTGGTGATGCGGCCGGGAGAGTCCGTCTGGTCTTTCGACCAGTCGGACCACATGCCTTTGTCGGGGTCGCGGACGTTGCCGCTGCGCGTCGCGATGCGGGTCTGCGTGCCGCCGGGCGTGGCGCCGCGCCACTGCAGCGCCCCCCACCTGGCCGACCCGCCCGCGTCGTAGACCTGGCTGGTGTAGGTCCCCTCTTTCTTGTAGCCTTTCGAGAGGGTGTAGAGGCGGCCCGGGCCCGCGGACCCCAGGATCGTCTGCCCCCCCTTCGTGACCAGCAGCGCCATGACCTGCTTCGGGTCGATGGTGGCGAGTGTGGCGCGGTCCTCGCCGTCGTCGGCCAGCGAGACCTCCTGCACCCGGGCTTTGGACCCGGTTCCGACGAGAAGCCGGCCGTCGGCCACCGCCAACGCGAGAACCATGGCATCGCGGGCGTTGAAGAGCAGCGACACGATGCCCTCGGGACTGATGCGGTAGACGGCCGCTCCGGCGCCCGCGCGCCCGGCCGTCGCGCCTGCGGCCCCTGTCGGACGGGCGGCCTTGATGGTGTTGACGATCTTGATGGCCTTCGCCAGGGCCGCGCCCGTGGGCGAAGGCTTCGATGACCCGGAGGCATCACCCTCCCGGGTCGCCGGCGTCGCCGCGCCGGCGGCGGGCTTGGCGCCCGAGGGCGGCTTGGGAGGTGCGACCTTGATCGTCACACCGCCGGTCCGGGCGGCACCGCCGCGCGAGGTGCCGACGTACAGGTTCCCCTCGGCGTCGGTCGCCAGGGCGGTGATCTCTTTCTCGGCAGCGTCGTACAGGATGAACGCCTTCTTGTCGGCCCAGCGATACACGAGGGCCTCGCCGTCGGTGCCGGCGTACAGCACCCCGTCGGGTCCGGCGGCCAGACACAGGACGTGGTCGGCCTCGGTGTCGATCAGGACCTCGGCCTTGCGGTTCGGCTGGATGCGATAGAGTCTGCCCTGGTCACCCGTGGCGGCTGCCAGGGAGCCGTCGGCCAGCCACGCGAGGTCCCACACGTATTTGACGTCGTCGGCCTCGAAGAGGACCTCGGCCTTCGGCTCGCCCTTCTCCTGGGGCACAACCCGCCAGATGCGCCCCTTCGTGCCGCCCGAGCCGACGTACAGGTCGCCGTTCTTATCGACCACGACGCTGAACAGGTAGTGGTCCTGGAGCGTGGCGAAGAGGCTGACCTTGCCGCCCTTGGCCCGGTAGATGCGTCCCGTGCCGCCGGTCACGGCATAGACGCTGCCGTCGGGGCCCGCGGCGAGGCGAGCGACGTAATCGACGCCCTCGGTCTCGGCAAGCAGACTCTCCAGGTCGCGCCCCAACCTGAGCGTCCCGAGGCTGGTCGCGACGACGCCGTCGGCTTCGCCCTTGGCGAACTGGTCCTCGTTGGTCTCCAGGAACGTCTGTGTCTTGGCCGAGGCGACCGCCGCAAATGCCGTCGCCGCAGCCGCCACGAAGACGAGAAGGATCGAGCGTTGTCTCATGAATGACTCCGGTGCTCTTGAATCTGCCATCTCAGATCTCAGATCTGAAATCTGCAATGCCGTCTCTCGCGCCGTGGAACACTGCATCACGGGGAACGTCACCGGCCGCTCCCGCGGCCGGCTCGAACGCCCCCGCGGCCGGCTCGAACACTCTCGCGCCCGGCTCGAACACCGCCGCGGCCGGCTCGAACGCCCCGGCGGCCGGCTCGAACGCCGGCGCTACGGCTCGGGCGCCTGGCGGTCGACCGTGATTTCGAGCCTGCGTCCGCCCTGAATGACGTACTCCATCGGTCGGGTCGTCACAAGGGCGCCTGTGACGCCTGTCACCTTCCGCCGGGCCGACCCGAGCAGGACCGACCGCATCGTCGCGGGCAGGTTCGGCAACTCGTCGCGGCCGATGGCGATGCCCTGCCCCGGCGCCGACAGGCGGATGAACAGCCGGTCGCGGCGCTCCTGGCGAGCCAGATTCGCCAGCAAACTGTCGATATCGTCGGGCACGAACCGAACCGGCGCCTCCCGCATCTCCTGCCGCAGCGCCTCGTTGGCGCCGCACAGGACGATCGCGTACTTGCCTTCGGGCCAGTCGTCCGGCACCTTCACCTCAACCTTGATCCAGCGCGGCTCTCGGCGCCACGGGCGGATCTTCAACTCAATAGGAACCGTGCCGCCGGGCCGGACGGTATTGCGCAGGGCGCGGCTCTTTTCGAGTTCCGCCAGGCGCGAGCCCGGTTCGATGGCGGCCTCGACCTCGACCGACTCCAGCGCCAGATTCCGGAACGGGTTTTCCATCACCTGGCTCACGATGCGCCGGACGGCGGCCTCGACATAGATGTCGCCGTTGGGCGAGACGGCCAGGTTGTCGCGGACGATCGGGTCGCGTCGCTCGGGTTTGACGCGGATGCGGTACGTGACGGTGTGGTCGCGGGGCAAGTCGGAGTGGGCCGTCAGGCTGCTGCCCGCCACGGTGGCCGCGAGCATCGGCGAGAAAGAGCGGTGATGGATCACCTCGCATCGGAACGTCCGCTCCACGCCACGGCCCGGCCCCGTGACCTTGACCGTGACGGGCACCAGGGGGGCGCGGTCGTTTCCGATGCGGCCGAGGACGCCCGTCGCCTCGTCCCACACGAGCCGGCCGATCTCTTCGGAAGGCGCGCCCATGCGGAACGAACTCATGACCGACGGGACCACGACCTTCGCGACGCCCGTCATCATCGGATAGTTCGCCTCGCCGTAGCCGAACATGGCGTGACCGAAGCCGTACAGACGGTCGCCGACGACCTCGGTGATCGTGCCCATGGTGGTCATCTGAATGTCGCCGCGCACCATTGCGACGGCCAGCGGGGCGCCGGGCTCGAGTTTGGCGGCGGCGGGCAGGTCCAGTTCCGCCGCGCCGCCCTGCATCGGGACCATCCCGAACGGCTCGAATTGTTCCCCGAGCCGCGCCATCGCACGCTGCGCGAGACCGCTGACCATCACGGGCGTGCGGATCGGCCGCATCTGGTACGCGCCACGATCGGAAAACGACGCCGGCACGTCCACCGACGCCAGCGCCGACGCCGGCACCGTCAGGGCGTCGTCGCCAACTCCCCAAGAAATCCCCGACCCCCTGTTCGCCTGCGCGGGACCGGCGACCTTCCAGGGCAACGCGTCGGTCACACCCAGCATCTGCTCGATGGGCTGGACGCCCGCAATCGGCAGTTTGCACCATCGGAAGGCGTAGGCCACCGCCCCGATGAGGCGGCCGTCGATATAGACCGGGCTGCCGCTCATGCCGGCGATGACGCCGCTGTGTTCGAGCCCCGCCCCGCTGCACCGGCAGATGATCAGGTCGCGCCTCGGCCCGTAGTTCTTCATAATCGCCAGAACCTTGATGTTGAACTCGACGATGGTGGTGGCCTGGAGGGTGGTCCGGCCGATGCCGGTCATGCCGACCTTGATCTGGGCCACCGGCATATACCGCTTCAGGTCGAGTTTGCCGGCGTCGGCCCCACGGGTCTCGGCGGCCATGACCAGCGAGAGAACCAGGGCGATGGAAACCATCCGCATCCGCATAAGCCGAAGCCCCTCATCTGGCAACCGTTGGGTAGGCAGCCGTGAAGTGTATCCACCCCCGCGCCGGCAGGCAAGGATATTACTCAGAGCGGTTGCGGCTGCGCCTCCAGGGCCAGCAGCCGCCGCTTCAGCACGAGGCCCCCGCCGAAACCACCCAGGCCGCCGCTCGCGACGACACGGTGGCACGGAATGATTAACGGGACGGGGTTGTGCGCCATCGCCTGACCGGCGGCCCGGGCCGCACGCGGGCTGCCGGCGCGGCGAGCGAGTTCCCCATACGTCACGGTGCGGCCGTAGGGGATCCGCCGCGCCGCCGCCAACACCTTCCGATGAAACGGCGGGACGCCCGAAAGGTCGATCGTGATGGTGAATCTGCGGCGGCGCCCGGCGCAGTACTGGCGTATCTGGCTTTCCGCCCGCTCCGCATGGGCCTCGGCCTTTGCGGCGCCGGAGGATGCGCGCGAAGGTCGGCATCCGTGTCCGGCAACCTTGTTCGGCAGCATCACACGGACCACGCCACGGGCCGTGGCGGCGACGCCGAGGCGGCCGAGAGGCGTCTCGAAGACGCGTACGACCGTCGCGGGCAACTTACTCATCGGCGACCCTCCCCGGCCGCAGGTAGATCGGATTGGTATAGACCCACGGCCGGCCGTCGATTCGGGCTTCAACACGGTAAACTCCCGGCCCCTCGGCCCGGTGTTCGAGCGCCGAGGTCTCCGCCACGCAGGCGCGCCGGCCGTCGTGAAGAACGACGAGTTGAGCCCGTACGGGCGAGTGGACGCGCAGCGTGGTCGGTCCCTGCCACAGGTGCTGCTCGCCCATCCAGAGCCTCTCGCCGTCGCGCTCGGCCTCGAAGCGAAAGCCGCGCGCATCGGCCTCAAGATCCAGCGCCATGAAGCAGCGGCCCCGGCGGATGGCGTCCACCAGGCGATCCGCATCCTCCGGCCCGCCGGGCCACCGGTCGCAGAACACGTGGGTCCGCAGCGTCCGAAACACGTCCTCGTACGGCAGGATGCGTGTGCCCAGGACCGGCATCGCGACAGCATGGTTGTCGAGCGCCCCGACGGCGGCGAACCGCCGGTTCTGCGTGATGCGGTCCCAGTGCGCAATCGTGTCGGGATGGGGTCCGCCAATGCGCCGGCGCCACGTCTGAAGGAACGATGGAATCCGCCAGGGCGTAAGCCCGTCACAGATGTCGTGCATGAAGGACCAGAGTTCCACGCCGGCGAATCCCGGGACCTCCCAATCGAGCAGTTCCCCCGCCTTGAGCGGATAGCCCATGATGCGGGCCGGATGGGCGTGTGCGACGATCGCCACCGCGCCCTGGCTCGCCAGGTCGAACAGAACCCGCCTCAGCGGTTTCTGCCGCAGCGTCTCGACGTCGCTGGCGCCCAGCGCGACCACGTGGCTCCGGTCGCGGCAGGTGATCTCGGCGCCGACGACCACCAGCACGCCGTCGCGCCAGCCCTGCCAGCCGTCGCTGGCGGGGCGGAGGGTATCGTGGTCGGTCAGGATGAGGAAATCGATGCCGGCCCGGGCTGCGGCCGCCGTGATCTCGCGCAGCGTCCCGCTGCCGTCGCTGTAACAAGAGTGCAGGTGGATCGCGCCGGCGATCTCACGCATCGGTCTCAGGCTCCGCTTCCAGGGCCTGGCGCATGTGCGTGGGCGAAACGTCCGTCCGGCGAGCCAGGTAGAACACGCCGCCCGGCACCGTCACAAGCATCTGGACCAGGCGGTAGGCAAGGATCATCGCCAGGGCCAGCGTGGCGGCCTCGGCCGCCGGCAGCGGCGCCGGCCCACCCAGCACCGACGGCGTGAACAGTTTCTGCACCAGCGTCTCGGCCACGCCGAACCCGCCCGGAACCGGGATCAGCGACCACCCGATCCAGACCACCGGCATGTTGACGAAGTAGTGGTGCCAGGATGCACGGCTGCCCAGGCCCGTGGCCAGCCACCACATCGCACACAGCGCCACGGCCTGCATCCCCCAACTGTAGAGCAGCGCCAGGGCCACCTTGCCCTTGTGGCGCCGGTACGCGAGCACCGCACGGTCCACCCGGGCGACGATGCCCGCGAGCGGCAGACGGGCCAGCAACCGATCCACGCGCAGCAGGCGCCTGAGCCGCAGGCTGAAAAAGATGATGCCCCCCCCAACCAGACCTGCCAGGCTCACGCCGATGATGACCTGCGCCACACGGACGCGCTCGTCGTTCAGACTGTAGCCCACCGCCGCCGCACCCAGCAGGCACACCGCCACCAGGCCGATTAGCCGGTCGAGAAACACCACCGTCACGGCTTCCGTCTTGCGATGCGTCTGCCGCGCAATGGTGTACGCCTTGACGAAGTCGCCGCCCGTTCCGCCGGGCAGCCAGTTGTTGAAGAACCAGCCGATGTACGTCAGCCGCAAACTCTCAAGGAAAGTGATGTGGATGCCCTGCACGCCCAACAGCAGCCGCCACCGCACAGCCCCGATGGGCGACTGGAGCATCATGGCGGCCAGCGCCGCGGCGGCCCAGGTCCACCGGCCGGCCAGGCGCAGCGCAATGCTCTTGATGCCCTCGGTGCGGGCGCCGTCGGGTCCGACCTCATCACCCCACTGCGCCTGGCCGACGACGTACGCCACCAGCGCCGCCATCACCAGCAGCCTCGCAACGTGCCAGAGCGTTTTTCTGATGCCTTTGCTCACGGCGTGCTCACCTGTTTCGCGACGTGTGCCATGCGAGCCGCGTGAGCGCGGCGGCTAACGAGCGAGGCGCCTGGTTAGCCGCCGAGTTTACCCGGCGCGCTGTTACGTATCGAGCATCTCGACGAACGCTTCGAGGCGCGTGCGGCTGCGGCCGTCGAGCGGCAGGGGCCGGTCAAACTCCAGTGTCACTATCGGCACATCCACCGCCTCCCGGAGAAGCCGATCCTGGATGTGCCGGAAACAGAAACTCTGCACGTAGTGCACCAGGCCGTCCAGCCGCCGCTCGCCGACCGCCCGGCGGATGTCCTCGATGCGGCCGTCCGTGCCGTACGGATACGTGTAAGCGGCGTACTGCTCGATGAGGTCGGCCGCAACGGTCGGCATACTGAACTGCCGCTGGAACTCGTTGAACACGACCCGTGCGTCGAGGTCCTCCAGAAACGCGTACAACCCCGAACAGATGGGCGGGATGCCGAGGTACCCGAGACGGAACCGGGAGACGAGCGGCTCGCGGGCGCGGGCTTCTTCGAGAAACGCCTCGGCCCGGCCGGCGTAGTCGGCCACGTTGCCGCCGAAATCGCTCGACCCGACGAGCCACAGGTGGTTTTCTTCGCCCGCGACCTTGTCCTGGCGCCACGTGAGACGGTCGATCCCGGCCAGTGTCCGCCGGACGCCGGCGAGGCGATCGCGCTGGGCCTCGGCCGCGCCGCGCGTCGTGCCGAGGCGTGCGGCCAGGCCGTCGATGGCGGCAGCCAGCGCGCAGGTGTCCTTCGGATACGGATAGTTGAAGTCGATGACCTCAATGCCTTCCGACGCCAGCACCTCCATCAGGGCGTGGGTGTTGGAGCAGTCGCCCTGCGCGACGCCGATGACTCGCCGGATGCCCAGCCGCCGGACCGTCGCGTAAATGCCCTTGATCCACGCGCAGCAGTTGATGGGGAACCCGCGGTGCTCGGCCTCGGCCACCAGCGCCGTCGGGTCCTCGGACGTGATGAACACGTTGTTCAGGTCGAGCGGCGTGGCCCCCGCCGCCAGCAGCACCTCCACCGGCACGGTGGCCGTCAGACCGATTGTGTTGGGGCCAATCGGACGCATCCGTGACTCGCAAGCGGCTCGCGACATGCGTGTTTAGCCGGCGCCGGGCGCCCGCCCCGCTCACGGCTTCGGCCGCAGCAGGAGGTCGGCGTAGAGGGCGGCGGTCCAGTTGAAATCGGGGATGACGGGCGTGGGCGTAGTGGTGACCTCGCCGCCTTTTCGAGCGAGTTCCGCCGGCGGCGTCTCGTTGTCGGGGTCGTAGAACTCTGAGAACGTGCCCGTCTTGTGATACCACGTCTCGATGAGTTCAAGAGTTCTGGTCCGCAGTTCGTCCGCCTCGTTCGTCCAGCCGCGCCGCCGCAGCCCCTGGATCAGAAGGCAGTTGATGTTGATCCAGACGGGCCCGCGCCACATGTCTTTCTTGAACTTCGGATCGTCCCGCGCGACGGTCGCCACGCCGGCGGGCGCCCAGAACTTCTCGCTCAGCAGGTGCTTCTTGACGTGGGCGGCCTGTGCGTCGTCGGCAAGGCCCGACCAGATGGGCAGCAGCCCCGCGTAGGTCCAGGTGTCGATCCACTCGCCATCGGGTTTGCGGTCGAAGAAGAATCGGCGCTCGGGATGCCAGAGGAACTTGCGAGCGGAGGCCGCAATCCGATCGGCCCGCGTGCCCCAGGTCTTCGCCAGTTCGCGGTACCCCAGCCGCTGGGCCATGGTCTGGAGCGTGCGGCACTCGTTGACCAGATAGGAGGAGAGGTCGATGGCGGCGAAGTCGCTGCCGCCGTCGAACCGCGGCGAGTTCTCGGCCCCCGATTCGGCGGCCGACTTCCAGAAGTAGAACGGGTCGCCGTACTCGAGGGCCTTGCGCGACGGCGGCTCCCCACCCAGGCGTCGTTTTTTCATGTACCACGTCGTATGCTTCTGTGCGACGTCGAACGACCGTTCCAGGAACTCGCGGTCCCGCATCTTGCCCAGGGCGTAGACCTGCCACGCCGCCCAGCCCAGGATGGGCGGATGGGAATTCTCGTCCATCTGCCCGGGACCCATCCGCTGCGGAATGAAACCGTCCTGGCCCTGGCACAGGTAGACCGCCTCGAGTGCCTCTTTCGCCAATTCCAGGTCCAGGTGCATCAGGCCCAGGCTGTGAAACGCCGAATCCCACAGGCCCATGTACTGATGCGGCCAACGGCAGGGCGTCGTCCAGCGAACCATGATGGGCGGTTCGGGCGCGTAGAGGTTCGCCTTCATGACCGAGAACGCTTTGGCCAGCGTCGTTGCCGGGCCCCGGCGGATTCCCTCGGGCCCCTTGGGAGCCTTGATAAAGAAGTCGAGCCGCGCCTCCACCAGCGACTTGATCGAAACCCTGAGCGCGGCCGATGCGGCAGCGGCAGCCGCCGCCGCTCCGTCAGCATCATACGCCAACGCGAAATGCGTCCGGTCGCCCACTTCGTTCCGCAAGAGCACCGTGCTCGTATCGCCGCCTTCGAGAGCAACGTGTCCGCCTGGCGGCAAGCGGCCCACCAGAACGCTCTGCGACACGAACCCGATCACCATCGGCAGATCGGCACGCGGAACCCTCGCCACGAGCAGATCGTTCGACACGACCTGCCACCGCGGCGCGGCGCCACCCGGCAGGAAGACCCTCAGGATCGGGTTCTGCGGCAGATGGAATCTCAGCCCGATGCCATCGCCTACCGTGCCGGCCACAATCGGCGATGTCGAACTCGTCTTGCCGTCGAGGCCCGAGAAAGCAAAAAGTACGCCCTCACCGTAAACGTGCGGCACGTGCTGGCTCGGCCGCCCGCTCCCGGAAGCGGCGTCCGCCGCCTGCGGACCAACCGTCAAGCCCATCGCCCAGATGCCTGCCGCAAGTGCAACCGCCAACTTCCTCGTCTGCATAACTGACGTCTCCCGTGCCGGTTATCCGACTATTATACGGTCGCCGCAAGTCTAACCGCGGCGTGCAGAGAGCGGAAGCCTAAAATGACATTCTGTCGCAGCAACGCGATAATGTCCGGTCCGTGCAAAGTAGAATTGTCCGGTTTCGAGGCCGCTGCGCAGGCGTCCCATGGGGTCGCTTTGCGGACTTTGAGCCCCGGACCTCGGACTTTCGGCTTCCTTTTGCCGCTCGCTCGGCCTAACCTGACTATGGGAAGCGTAAGGGGATCGCCGATGAAATCCGTCCTAACCCTGACGGCCGCCGCTGTGGTTCTGGCGGCGCTGTCCACGAAAGGGCCGGCTACTGAGCCCGCCGGGGCTCGCCCGGCGATGTTCCGTGCCGACGCGGCCCACACCGGCCGCTACGACTCGCCGTCGATTCCCCAGACCCACCGGCAGTTATGGCAGTTCCGGACCGACGATAAGGTTGAATCGTCGCCCTCCGTGGCCGATGGGCTCGTCTTTTTCGGCTGCAACGACGACCACCTGTACGCCGCCGACGCGCAGAGCGGCGTCGAACGATGGCGGTTCCGAACGAACAAGGACGTTTCCTCCTCTCCGGCCGTCGTCGGAGGCATCGTGTACGTCGGATGCGCCGACGGGCACCTCTACGCCATCGATGCTCGCGCGGGCACCGAGCGGTGGCGGTTCAAGACCGATGACGACATCAACTCCTCGCCCACCGTGGCGGGCGGGATCGTCTATTTCGGCAGCGACGACAAGAGCCTTTACGCCGTGGACGCCTCGACCGGCGTCGAACGGTGGCGCGTGACGGTAAGGAAAGGCATCAAGGCCAGTCCGGCCGTCGCCCAGGGGCTGGTCTTTGTCGGCGACACCGGCGGGGATTTCTTCGCCGTGGACACCCAGACCGGCATCCAGCGGTGGGGGTTCAAGGCCGACAAGAGCATCGAGAGTTCCGCCACCGTCGTCGATGGCGTCGTTTACGTAGGCGACAACGGGGGGAACCTGTACGCCCTGGACGCCGCCACGGGCACGCAGCAGGGGCTGTTCAAGGCCGACGACGACATCCGCTCCTCCCCCGCCTACGCCAACGGGCTGCTCTACGTCGGCAGCAACGACGACCATCTGTACGCCATCGACGTGGCCGCCGGCGAGATCGCCTGGCGGTTCCGGACCGAAGACGACATCCGCTCCTCGCCTGCCGTCGCAGGCGGCATGGTCTACGTCGGCAGCGAGGACGACCACCTCTACGCCCTCGACGCGAGGACGGGTGAACTCAAGTGGAAGTTCCGGACCGGCAAGGACATCCACTCCTCGCCTGCCGTGGCCGGCGGCGTGGTTTACATCGGCAGCCAGGACAAGCGCGTCTATGCGATCTCCGGCGTGGAACCCCCGTCGCCGGAACCGCCGAAACCCCCGTCGCCGCAGCAGCCGAAGCCGCCCGAACCGTCCTAAACGGGGTCCGATCCGCCCGCGCGGGGCGCAGCCGCCTTATAGAGAACGCTGACGCTGGCTTGAGGGATCACTCCGGCAGGGCCTCAAGGACCTCGCGGAAGGTCTGATACGCAGCGGAATCGTAGAGGACGAACCGCACGTCTTCGACGCTCGTTTCGCCACCGAGATGCTCGGCCGCCTCCTGAAGCATCACCTCGGCGCACCGCCGCATCGGAAAGCCCGCGATACCCGTCCCGACGGCGGGAAAGGCGACCGACCGCAGACCCTTCTCGCTGGCCCGCAGAAGGCTGTTGCGGGTCGAGAGGCGGAGGTTCTCTTCGCTGGTGGCCTGGCCCAGTCTCATGCTGGCGGCATGGATGACGTAGCGTGCCTTGAGTTGTCCGGCGCCGGTGACGGCGGCCTCGCCGAGCGGGATGGCGCCGATCTGGTCGCACTCATCCTGGATGCTCATGCCGCCGCGTCGGCGGATGGCCCCGGCCACGCCGCCGCCGAGTTGCAACCGAGAGTTGGCAGCGTTGACGACGGCATCCACCGCCTGTTCCGTCAAGTCGCCCTGAAGGATGCGGATCTTCTCCTTGATTCCCATCGGTTTACCCCCCGATCCTATTTGCTCTTACGATCCTTTCTACCACGCCTGGGGGCCTCCGGCAAGCCGATTACGCGGCGGCCCTTTCCATT
>CAZIJC010000025.1:0-39745 GCA_964539385.1 uncultured Anaerolineales bacterium
TGATCGCGTCTACGTGGCCGCCAAGGATGAGCACACGCTGTACGCGCTGGGTGTTAAGGACGGCGGGGTGGTCTGGCAGTTCACCGCGGGCGGGCGAATCGATTCCCCCCCGACGGTCTGCGGAGGGCTCATCCTCTTCGGGTGCACGGACGGCCGAGTCTACTGCCTGCGGGCGTCGGACGGCGAGTTGGCCTGGCGGTTCCGGGCGGCGCCAACGGAGGAGTTGATCGTTGCACTCGGGCAGTTGGAATCACGCTGGCGCGTACACGGCAGCGTCCTGGTGACCGGCGGCGTCGCCTATTGCACGGCGGGCCGCTCGACGTACCTTGACGGCGGCATCCGGGTGTTCGGGCTCGATCCGAAGACGGGCAAGGTCCTGCACGAAGCGACCCTGGACACGTGGGCGAGGACGCGCAAAGACGCCGTGGGCAAGCCCTTCGTGCCGGGCTACCACATGGAAGGCGCCCGTTCGGACGTCCTCGTGAGCCAGGGCGGTTCTCTCTATATGGGCCAGTACAAACTCGACGCCAAACTCGCCGAACAGGAAGCGCCCTACGTCGTGCCCGGCAAGGAGGAGAAGGTCGAGGTGATGGACCTGACGGGTCAGCCGTTCGTGACGGCGGATGTGGCCAAGACGCAGCCGCTGGAGGTGCATCAGCGCAAGTGGCTGGAAAACGCGGCGCGGCCGCTGGTGGCCGAACTCAGAAAGAAGCATGGCGGCTTCAATATCGGGCACCGGCGGATGGGGCTGCGGGTGTTCTCGACGTCCGGGTTCCTCGACGACTCGTGGTACAACCGCACCTACTGGATGTACTCGACCTCGTGGCCGGGCTACTATCTGGCTCACCGCGGGGCGAAGACGGGACAACTGCTCGTCGTCGGGCCCCGGAAGACGTACGCCGTGCAGGCCTACCCGAATCGTAACCTGCAGAGCCCGCTGTTTACGCCGGGCGAGAAAGGCTACCTGCTCTTCGCCGATGCCAACGACAACGAGCCCGTGCTGAGCGACGAGACGCGCGAAACGACAAAGGGATGGGGCTTCACGCGCAAAGAGCCCCCCGAGTGGCACCAGTGGGTGCCCGTCCGCATCCGCGCGATGGTTCTGGCCGCCAACCATCTGTTTGTTGCCGGTCCACCGGATGTCGTAGACCCGGACGACCCCATGGCCGCCTTCGACGGTCGCAAGGGAGCCGTCCTCCGCGTTCATTCAGCCGCCGACGGGTTGGTGCTGGCCGAACACCAACTCGAGGCCCCTCCCGTTTTCGATGGGCTCATTGCCGCCGGAGGACGGTTGTACCTTTCGATGACCAACGGCCGGTTGCTCTGCATGGGCAAGCACAAAGGGCGCACAACTCCGACCGGCAGCCGCTAGGCTCCCTGCGAGAGTGGATGAACGCGCAGGGCGACGAGGGCCTGAAGACCGAAGCGGAGAACGCGGCCCGCTCGGCGCGTCGAACCAGGAAAGAGAAGAAGTAGACCTGCCCGCAACGGCTCAAGTCGGTCGCGGCCGCACGCCCTAGGGCGGGCCGAGCAGCAATGGATAGTACCCTATGGCTGGCGCACCACTGGAAATCTGCCTATCGCTATGCAAGTTTGAAGTTCTTGACCGGCTCGAAGGTGCTACCCATCGTCGGCTGCCGTTGCCGGTGCCCATCTCCCGGTGGGGGCGACCTGTGTTCTACGCACGTGTCAGTGAGGACGGGTTTTTGCTGGAGCGCAGGCGCTTCTGCACGAGTGCGTTCTCACCCCTGCTCAAGGCACGCGTGGAGGAAACTGCCCAGGGCACCCGAATCACCGGTCGCTTCCGGTCCTACCTGTTCACCAGAATCCTGGTCTGGGCGTGGCTGGTCTTGTGCCTGGCCATGGCAGTGATAGCGGCCGTGCCCACACTCAGGCAGGAGGGCTGGCTGGTCCTAATGGGCATGGTAAACGGATGGCTAGAGCGGTTTTCATAAACTACGTCGTAGTGAATCTCGATTGTGTGGGACAACTCACCCAAAACTGGGGTCACTCAATCCATGCAGGTTACGACAGCGTATTTGAAAAATGCTCTAGGTCTCATCTACGGCGTCAACTGGTTGATGAGCCTGCCTGACCGCCGCGCCATCCGGACGTTCCTGCTCGACCTGTTCAGCGACGTCATGGATGTGCCTGGCACGTGCTGACAGGAGCGGTGTTCCGACACCGCACTTTGCAGCACGCCCCTCTCGCCGTAGACACCACTCCACCGGCCTGCTATAGTACCCGCCCGCAACGAACCCGAAGAAAAAAACGGACTCGATGGATATACTCGACGGTCTCACGGCGGCCCAAACCGAAGCGGTCACGCATGTCGACGGCCCGCTGCTGGTGCTCGCCGGCGCGGGCAGCGGCAAGACGCGCGTCATCACGCGGCGGATCGCGTATCTGATGAGCCGGGGCGTCCCGGCCGGCCAGGTCCTGGCCATTACGTTCACGAACAAGGCCGCCGGCGAGATGCGCGAGCGCACCGAAGCGCTCGTGCCCGGCGTGCGGCCGCCGCTCGTCACCACGTTCCACAGTTTCTGCGCCCGGATGCTGCGCCAGTATGCCGACGTGCTGGACCTCGACCCCAAGTATACGATCTATGATACGGCCGACCAGAAGGCGGCGATCAGGCGGGCGCTGGGGCAACTGAACCTCGACCCGACGCACTTCGATCCGGGCCGCTGTGCCGAGTTCATCAGCCGCGCGAAGAACCGCCTCCAACGGGCCAGGCACTACGCCGCCAGTCCGCGGACCGAGTTCTGGACCAGAAACCTCGCACGCATCTACGAGGCCTACGAAGCGATCCTGGCCGAATCGCACGCCCTCGACTTCGACGACCTGCTGCTGGAGGTCGCCCTCGGCATGCGCGAGCATCCTGAATTCCGAGCGGCCCTACACGAGCGGTTCCGCTACATCCTCATCGACGAGTACCAGGACACGAACCACGCCCAGTACGTCATCGCACGCGACTTGGCCGGCGAGCGGCGCAACCTCTGCGCCACGGGCGACCCCGACCAGTCGATCTACGGCTGGCGGGGGGCCCAACTGTCGAACATCCTCGACTTCGAGAAGGATTTCGCCGACGCCCGCGTCGTTCGCCTCGAAAAGAACTATCGCAGCACCAAGACCATTCTGGCCGCTGCCGATGGCGTCATCCGCCACAACCGCCACCGGAAGGCCAAGGGCCTCTTCACCGACAACCCCCAGGGCGACAGGCTGCGCATCGTCCTGGCGGATGACGAGGAGGCCGAGGCGCTGACGCTCGCGCGGCGAATCCGGGAACTGACCGACCGCGGCCTGGCGCACCGCGACATCGCCGTCTTCGTCCGCACGGTCGCCCAGACCCGCGCCATCGAGGACGCCCTACGCCGCGCGCGGCCGCCCATTCCGTACGAAATCGTGCGCGGCACGAGTTTCTACGAGCGCAAAGAGGTCCGCGACATCCTGGCGTACCTCGAGGTGATCCACAACTCGCACGACGAGGTGAACCTGCGGCGGATCATCAACACGCCGGCGCGCGGCATCGGCAAGAAAACCGTCGATACGCTCACCGCCTGGGCACGGCACGAAGGCGTTTCCCTCTTTGATGCCCTGCCTCACGTGGCCGACATCCCGGACCTGCCGACGCGCGGCCGAGGTGCCCTGGCTGCGTTCCGTCAACTGATGGACCGGCTGATGGAAGAGCCGCAGGACTCGCTCCAGCAACTCATCGACGTCGTCATCACCGAGACCGGCTACGCCGACAGCCTGAGGGGCGACGACGCCAAGGAACGGATCGAGAACCTCGACGAACTCGTCACCCTCGGCGAAGCCTTCGACCGCGACACCGCCTCGCTCGCCGACGATCCGGACCTGCCGCGCGGCCTGGAAGGGTTCCTCCAGACCGTCTGCCTCACCGGCGACCAGGACGGCTACGATAACGTCGTGGATCGCGTGCCGCTGATGACGCTCCACGCGGCCAAGGGCCTGGAGTTCCCTGCCGTCTTCATCGCCGGCTGCGAGGACGGTCTCTTGCCGCACGCCCGCAACCGCGACGACCCGGCGACGTTCGAGGAAGAGCGGCGGCTGTTGTTCGTCGGCATGACGCGGGCGAAGCAGTTCCTGACGCTCACGCACGCCCGCTACCGCCGCATCCGCGGACGGCCGGAACGGCACACACGCAGCCCGTTCCTTTCGGAGATCCCGGAAGAGACGGCCGAGATGGCCGACGAGAGGACCGGCACCAGCCCCGCCACCCTCGGCTCCGGGCCCGGCTACAGGGCGCCGGGCGCCGACCGGACGGTCCGGCCCGCGACCGACCCGGAGACCGGCTTTACGGTCGGCGAAGTGGTGCGGCACCCGACGTACGGCCTCGGCCGTATCTCACGGTTCAGCACTGCCGCCGGTCGCCGCGTCGTCCGCGTCCGCTTCAACACGGTGGGCGAGAAGACTTTCGATCCCAAGTTCGCCAGGTTGACGAAGGTCGCGGACGTGTAGGCCTACAGCGCTACTCTGCGCGGTGAGTCCGGAGACCCACCGCGCGGCGGGGTCGACCTGCCGCCTCACATCGGAAAGGTGCGGTCCTTGACACCAGTCCTGGCGACACAACTCGGCGCGGCCGAGATCCGCTTCGTCCTCTACATGGCGTGTATCGTGGTCTCGATCGCGGCCGGCTATGCCGCGCGGCGGACGGGCCTGCTGAAACCGTCGTGGGCCGCACCCGTCATGAGCGCTGCGATCATCGGGTGCGACGCGCCGATCGCGTGTCTGGCGATCTGGCACCTCGCGATCCTGCCCGGCGTCTGGAAGGTGCCCGTCGGTGGGGCGGCCGTCGGTGTGGCGGTGTGCCTCATCGGCCTGGGGGTAGCGCGCCTGGCGCGGATGCGGCCGGCCGACGCCGCCGTCTTCGGCCTCCAGGGCGGCATGGGAAACGTCGGGTACACCATGGGCGGCAGCCTGTGTTTCGCCCTATGGGGCATCCAGGGCCTGGCGCTGGAACAGATGTACTGTCTCATGTGGCCGTTCTTCTCGTTCCTGTTCTGCTTTCCGCTGGCCTACCATTACCGGGAACGGGTGCGCGGCCGCCGCGGTCAGACCTCCGACGTCATGTACGCCCTGCGGACCCTCTGGCGAAGCCTCCGCGACGTGCGGAGCCTGCCGCTTTACACCGCGGCGCTCGGCCTCACGCTGAACCTGGCCAGCGCGCCGCCCCCCGCAGCTGTCGGGCGGTGGCACGTCGTGGACGGCCTGATGGTCGCCGGCATTATCCTGCAGTTCGGCGGCGTCGGGTTGACGGTCCGGGCCCGGCGGCTGCCGCGCTTCTGGAAAAAGGCCCTCGGCTCGACCGTGTTGAAACTCGTCGCGAGCCCCATCCTGATGGTCGGCGTCGCCATGGCGCTCGGCATGACAGGCACGCCGCTTACCGTTTGCATTCTGCTCGCCGCCATGCCGACCGCCCTGTATTCCGTGCTGATGGCCAACATCTTCGGCCTGAACCGCGACCTGGCCAACGCGACGTTCATCCTGACGCATGCCGTCTGTCTGGCGGCCATCGCCGTGGCCGGCCTGGTCTGGTGGATAGGCGGCCTGGAGAACGTGTTGGCAGCAGCGCAGTGAGCCGTATTCCCTCGCGGCCTTGACCAGAGGGCTATCGGTTGAGTAGTATTGAATGGGAACCAGCGACTGGAGAAGGCGGATGGAATCGATTCGTCGGTGGCTCATCTTGGTCCTCGTGACGGGGCTTCTCGCCATCCTCCTCACGTGCGCCGGCTGCAAGCCGGGGTGAGGTTAGTCCGACGGCGGTCACGGTGGCCGCCAACACGCCTGCAAGGACCATCATGTTCCAGCCGAATTCGTGTCATGTGGTCCTCCTCCTGCTGGTCGGCACGCTTGCTGGTTGTGAGGCGGCCGAACCGGCACCCTCGCCGGCGCCAACGCCGCCGGTCGCGCCTTCGCCCAGAGCCGCTCGGCCTCCCGGACGCCCACCCCGCGACTACAAGGTCGTTCACATCTTCGTGGCCCTGTGCGACAACGAGCACCAGGGAATCGTCAAGGTGCCCCCGGCACTGGGGAATGGCAAGGATCCGGGCAACAATCTGTACTGGGGCGCACTTTACGGGGTGAAGACGTTCTTCGCGAAGTCGCCGCACTGGACCCTCACCAAAAACCACATGCGGGCGTCTCGGCCGGAGGTTCTGGAACGCTGTGTCTTCCGAAGCAACGGTCTGTCGCCGCCGGTCTACGTGGTCGCCGATGCCTTTGACGGCGAGCGGATGACGCTTGCGCTGACGGCGTTCCTGAAGTCTGCGGCCGGCAGGTACGTCATGAAGGCCGAAGTCGGCGACCCGGACGGCCCCGCCGTGCTTCAGGCCGGCGCGCACTCCGACTTGGTCGCTTTCGTGGGCCACAACGGTCTGATGGACTGCACGTTCTCGCATTACTTCCCCGGGACCGATGGCCCGAAGCCGGTGGCGGCCGTCGTCTTGGCCTGCAAGAGCCACCCTTACTTCCAGGAGCCACTCCGGCAGGCCAAGTGCCCGCCGCTCATCACCACGGGGCAGTTCATGGCCCCCGAGGCGTACACGTTGGACGCCATCGTCCGGAGTTGGGCCGAAGGCCATTCGCCCGAGACCGTCCGTCGGCGGGCCGCCGACGCCTACGCGCAATACCAGAAATGTAGCCGCAGAGCCGCCCTCGGCATTTTCGTCGCGGGCCGGGGCGACTGACTCGCACGTTCCGTTTGACGCCGCAGCCCCGCTTGTCGTACAATCAGGGTGCGCCTGACGCCGTTTGAGAGGAGTCTGCTATGGCCGACGAGAACGAAAGCAAATACAAGATCCTGGTCGTGGACGACGACGCAGATATCCTCACGACCATGAGCCTGGCGCTCGGGGACCTGAACCAGACGGTCCTGACGGCATCCGACGGGATGGCCGCCCTCGAACTGGCCGAACAGCAAGACCCCGACATTCTGGTTCTCGACCTCATGTTGCCCAGGCGCGGCGGGTTCCAGGTTCTCCAGCGTCTCAAAGGCAAGCCCACGATGAAGGGCAAGCGGCCGCTGGTCTGCATGGTGACGGGCAACGAGGGGATGCGGCACCAGACGTTCGCCGAGCAGAACGGCGTGGACGAGTATCTGCGCAAGCCGTTCGCCATCAGCAACCTCGTGGAGATCGTCCAGGGCTTCATGGAGAAACTCACCGCCGGCATAGAGGATGCCAAATAGAACGGCTGTCACTTGGCATTCGTCATTTGTCACTTGCGACTCGTAACATACATTGCGTTTGCGTGTGGGAGGCGTGAATCATGGTCCATCGCCTGAGCCGACGAACCTTCCTGCGTGCGGCGGGCGCGGCTGCGTGCGGCGCGATCGTGCTGCCGGGATGCGCCTCCGACACGGGCAGTCCCGGCGCGCCGGGATTCCGCGCCCGGGCGCATCCGGCGGCCGACGAATGGAAGAACCGGATCGGCCTCGCCACCGGAGGCGACGACCCCGGACGCAACACCCGGACCGCCATCGAGAAACTGTGCGGTAAGGACGGCGTCCGAACCTTCGTCAAGGACGGCGACGTGGTCGTCGTCAAACCCAACATCGGATGGGCACGCGTGCCCGAAATGGGCGCCACGGTGGACCCCGCCGTCGTCGCGACGGTCGTCGGGCTTTGCCTCCAGGCCGGTGCCGCCAAGGTCAAGGTCTTCGACAACAGCGTCGGCACCGACGCCAAGTGTTATCAGTTCAGCGGCATCGAGGCGGCCGCACGCCAGGCCGGGGCCGACGTTTTCCTCTGTGCCCGGCACCGGTTCCGCAAGGTGGCGTTCGACGACCCGCGCTGCAAGCGCTTGACCGAATGGCCGATTTACGGGGACGTTCTGACGGCCGACGTGCTTATCAACGTTGCCATTGCCAAGACCCACAATCTGTGCTACGTGACGCTCTGCATGAAGAACCTGATGGGTACGCAGGGCGGGGACCGCGGCAAAATGCACCAGGAACTCGCCCAGAACCTGGCGGACCTGAACGTGACGATCACACCGACGCTCAATATCCTCGACGCCACGCGGGTGATGGTGGCCGGCGGGCCGGGCGGCGGACGCAAGGACCAGGTCGTTGCCGCCAGGACGGTCGTCGCCGGCACCTCCAGCGTCACGGTCGATTGCTGGGCGGCCGACCCGGCGAACCTGCCGTGGCCCAAGGGTCACCACAACCTGGCGGCCGTCGAGTTTGTTGCCCGCGGCGCGGAGGCGGGGCTCGGTACCGCCGACGCCGACAAGATTGAGGTGTCAGCGTGACGCACGGGCGAACGAAGCAGTTAGCCGCCGCGCTTGCGCGGCGCGTGCTTTCCGTTGAGGTCGCCGCCTGATGGCTAAACGCAAGAAGCCCCGGCATCCGCTGCACGTTCTGCGCATCATCAGCCAACTCGTTTGCTTCGGCCTGTTCCTCGTGCTGCTCGTCTCGACGGCGCTCGGCACCGCCGTCACGGCCAGGCCGTGGCTGGCGCACGTTTTCCTGATTACCGACCCGCTTATTCTCGTGGGGATGGTGCTGGCGGGGGCATTCACGACGGCCCTGCTGGCTGCGCTGGCGGTCGTTGCGCTGTCGCTGGTTCTCCCGCGGGCGTACTGCGGATGGATCTGCCCGCTCGGCGCCACGATGGATATCGTGGACAAACTCCTCTTCCGCAAGCGCGACCGGTCGATGAACATTGCGCCGCGGCTCCGCCAAGTCAAGTACGGCCTGCTCGCCGCCCTGCTGGTGCTGGCCGTCTTCCGCCTTGGCGTGTTCGGATGGTTCGATCCGCTGTGCATCGTGACGCGATCCTTCGGCGTGGCCGTCTATCCCATGGCCGACCACGTCGCCAAGACGTCCCTGGTGGCCGCCGAGGAAAGCGGCATCGGCGCGGCTGCGGACATCTACGACTGGGCAGCCGATGCTGGCCTGTTCATCCGCGACGCCAACTTCAAGGAGGGCGCTCGCGGCGTCGGCTACCCCTGGTCGTTCACGTTTGCGGCGCTGCTCGTGGCGATCGTGCTCGCGCAGGCGTATCAGAAGCGGTTCTGGTGCCGCAACCTGTGCCCGCTCGGGGCCATGATGGGGCTGCTCGGTTCGGTCAGCCCCCTGCGGCCGCGCGTCAGTGACAAATGCGTAGCCTGCGGCGCGTGCCGGAAACGGTGCAAGATGGGGGCCTTTGAGCCGGCCGACGGCCAGGAGCGTTACCGCTGCCCCGTCCAGGAATGCATCTCGTGCTATGCGTGCGAGCGCGAGTTCTGCCCGGTCGATGCGATCCACGTGGGCGCGGCAGCGCCGCGCGTCCGCCCCGCGCCCGGCATCCTGCCGGGCCGCCGCGCGTTTCTCGGTTCGGCAGCCACGGGCGCCGTCTTTGCACCGGCGCTGCTGCTGGACCAGCGGACGCGGAACAAGGCCGAGACGAATCCGATGTTGCGCCCGCCGGGCGCCCTGCGGCCGGACACGGAGTTCCTGTCCGCCTGCGTCCGGTGCGGCGAGTGCATGCGGGTCTGCCCGACGAACGCCCTGCACCCCTCGGGGATCGAGAACGGCATCGCCGGGCTCTGGACGCCCACGTTCGTCTTCAACATCGGCTACTGCGAATACTTCTGCGGCATCACAAAGGAGGACGTCGAGCAGGGCCGACTCGAGAAACCTGCGAACCTCTGCGGCACGGTCTGCCCGACGGGGGCGATACGGCAACTGGCTCACGCCGAGAAGATCGACCACAAGATCGGCACCGCCGTCTTCGACCACAGCCGGTGCCTGCCGTGGGCACGCGGCGAGGAGTGCCTGACCTGCGAGGAACAGTGCCCCCTGCCCGACAAGGCTATCTCCCACAGGTACGAGGACGTCGTGAACCTCGAGTGGCTGGCCATGCCTCAGCCTGAGCGCCATCGCTATGAGGAACTCGAGGCCAAGGAGTCGCTGACGGCCGATGAGCAGGCGGAACTCGATGCGATGCCGCCCAAATCGAAACACATCGCCCGGCCGTATGTGCTGCGCGACCGGTGCATGGGCTGCGGCACGTGCGAAAACGTTTGCCCGCTCGAGGGCGCCAGCGGCATCCGCGTCGAACGGCTCCAGACGCGCGAGATCCGTGCTGAGGCGCGCCCGGAAGCGATCCCACGGGGCACGTGACCGGCTGCTCTCGCAGCCGGCTCGAATGGCGCGCGAATGACGGGTGCTCGCCTTACGCAACGTGCGCGGCCCGTACGGGCCGCGAGGAGGGCGGCCGAGCGCGGTGGCCCATCTCAGGCCGCTCCTCAATCACCGTTGGATGAGCCGCCCGCCTGCCGCGCTTTCCGGAGCGCGGGGTACACTTCGCTCAGAATCAGTGCGGCGACCATCAGGACGCCGCCGGCGACCTGCCAACCTGTCAGGCGGTCGCCGACCAGCAGATAGGCGAAGAGGGCGGCAAAGAGCGGCTCGGTGACGATGATCGTGGCAGTCTGCACGGCGCGTAGTCTTTGCTGGACGTGCGTCTGGACGAGGAACCCGGCGGCCGTGGCGATGAGGCCCGTCACGAGCAGCGCCGGCCAGACATCGCCCGGTCCCCATCCCGGCGGGGGCCAGGCCACCGGCTCGACCAGCGGCCACGTGGCCAGAAAGACCGCCGTGGCGGCCATCAACTGCCCTTGGGCCAGGACAATCGCGTCGTGATGCTTCGCATGACGGTCGAGCAGCGCCACGTGGAGGCCGAAGCACGCGGCCCCACACAGCGTCAGCGCGTCGCCAAGCGTGCCGCTGTGCGGCCCGGCGCCCGTCAGCCGCCCGGCGCCACCCAGCAGCGCCAACCCCACGATGCTGATGCCGATGGCGCCCCAAAGGGCAAGCCGGGCCCGCACGCCGAAGAGGATACGATTGGCCAGAGGCGCGAAGACGATGAACAGGCCGGTTATCAGACCGGTGTTGGTGGCCGTCGTGTTGCGCAGGCCGAACGTCTGGAACAGGTACGCCGCCGCCAGCACGAGGCCGATGGAGCCGCCGACCTTGAGCGTGCGCCAAGTGGTCCGTCCGGCGGCAACCAGGCTGATGGTGATCGACCCGATGATGAAGCGCACTGCCAGAAACGACACCACGCCGTAGGTCTCGATGGGCCCTTTCATCAGTGCGAAGGCCCAGCCCCACACGGCGACGATGGCCAGCAGCAGGCAACATGACACGAGACGGTTCATGGCGATTCACACCCGCGGCTCGGACCATCATCGGCCGTCACCGGCCATTATGGCGGCGGCGAAGGGTTGCGGCAAGCCCCGACGCGTGGGGGCGTGGATGCGCCATCGGCAAAAAGGCGCTTGCCTTCGGTCCCCATTTTCGGTAAAGTATCTTGTTGAAAGCGGTCGTTAACGTCAGCAAGGGAAGCCGAAACCTCGGCGCCGCAGGGACGGGAGTGGCCGCCTCCCGTTGCCCACGTGCAGTAAGGAGTTTGTCATGACGCAGAAGCAGGAGATCATTGAGTCGTTTCGAGTCCACGAGAGCGATACCGGGTCCCCTGAAGTCCAAATTGCCCTTCTGACGGAGCGGATCAACCACCTGACGGAGCACCTGAAGACGCACCGCAAGGATCATTCGTCCCGGCGGGGACTCCTGAAGATGGTCGGTCGAAGAGCCAGCCTCCTCAAGTACCTGGCCCGCGAGGATCGCGGTCGGTATCAGGCGGTCATTGAGCAGCTGGGCATTCGCAAGTAACTCCCGGAAACTTGCACAGGAACCGGCCGCCCCACCTTCGCGGGCGGCCGCAGCAACGGACACGTGAGAGAACAGCCTGCTGACGCATCGGACGGCGGTGGGAGCGTGAACGGATAGGTGTTGTCGGCAACGGAAAGGTTGGGAAAGAGAATGGCAGTGGTAAGAATTGAACGTGAGATCGCAGGGCGAACACTGAGTATCGAGACGGGCAAAGTCGCCAAGCAGGCGCACGGAAGCGCTGTGGTGCGGTACGGGGATACGGTCGTCCTGGTGACGGCCACGCGGGCCAAGCCCCGCGAGGGTATCGATTTCTTCCCCCTGACGGTGGAGTACCGCGAAATGACGTACGCCGCCGGCAAGATCCCCGGTGGGTTCTTCAAGCGCGAGGGACGGCCATCCACCAAGGAAACGCTGACGTGTCGGATGATCGACCGGCCGTTGCGGCCGCTCTTCCCGGACGGGTACAAGGACGAGGTCCAGATCGTCGCGCTGGTTCTGTCGGCCGATCAGGAAAACGACCCGGACCTGGTCGCGATGATCGGAGCCAGCACGGCCCTGAGCATCTCGCCGATCCCGTGGGACGGGCCGCTCGGCGCCGTCCGCATAGGGATCGACGGCGACCGGTTCATCGTGAACCCCACGCACAGCCAGCGCGAGGTGAGTCAGATGGACCTGACCGTGTCCGGGTTTGAAGACTCGATCAACATGATGGAGGTCGGCGCCCGGGAAGTCCCCGAAGAGAAGGTCCTTGAAGCCCTCGAGATGGCCCGGGACACCATCCGGACCATCATCGAGATGCAGCGTGAACTCATCGAGAAGGCCGGCGCCGCGAAGCGGGAGTTTGCCGGACCGAAAGACGTTTCGGCCCTCGAAACGCTCATCGAGAAGGACTTCCTCGACCGGATCGGGCAGGCCAAACACATCCCCGGCAAGATCGACCGGGGCAGGGCGTGCGACGCCATCAAGGAGGAGGCCATTGAGGCCATCCTCGGCCCGGAAGGGGAAACCGAGGACTGGACCGCCGCCGATTTCAAGGCCGCGTGGTATGGCGTCGAGGACCGCCTCATCCGCAAGATGCTACTCGCCGGCGAGCGGACCGACGGCCGCACACACGACCAACTTCGGCCTATCACGTGCGAGGTGGGCGTTACGCCCAGAACGCACGGGTCGGGGTTGTTCACGCGCGGCGAGACGCAGGCCCTTGTGCACACGACGCTCGGCACCGGGCAGGACCAGCAGATCATCGACGGCCTGCTCGAGGAGTACCGGAAGCAGTTCATGCTGCACTACAACTTCCCGCCGTTCTCGGTGGGCGAGGTCAAGTGGATACGCGGCCCGTCGCGCCGCGACATCGGCCACGGCGCCCTCGCCGAGAAATGTCTCCAGGGCGTCATGCCGTCCGAAGACGAGTTCCCGTACACCATCCGTATCGTCTCGGACATCATGGAGTCGAACGGATCCAGCAGCATGGCGACCGTCTGCGGGGCCACCCTCAGCCTCATGGACGCCGGCGTGCCCATCGCGGACCCTGTGGCAGGCGTCTCCATCGGACGCATCTCCGACGGCGACACCGACCTGCTGCTGACCGACATCCAGGGCGAGGAAGACCACGTCGGCGAGATGGACTTCAAGGTGGCCGGCACGCAGAAAGGCATCACGGGCATCCAGTTGGACCTGAAGGTTCGCAGCGTCTCGCTCGAGGTCTGCCGGCGGGCGCTCGCGCGGGCGCGAGAAGTCCGCCTGGAGATCCTCCGGACCATGCTCCAGACCATCCCGGCGCCGCGGGAAGAGATCAGCCAACACGCGCCGCGGCTCTTGCAGATCAAGATCAATCCGGACAAGATCGGCAAGATCATCGGTCCCGGCGGCAAGACGATCAAGGGCATCGAGGCCGACACCGGCGCACGCGTCGAGGTCCAGGACGACGGTACGGTTACGGTTTCCCACGTGGATGCCGCCCAAGCCGAGAAAGCCATCGAAATTATCGAGGGCCTGACCGCCGAGGTCGAGGTCGGCAAGATCTACACCGGCACGGTCGTCTCGGTGAAAGACTTCGGAGCGTTCATCGAGATCCTGCCCGGACAGGACGGCATGTGCCACGTCTCGGAACTGGCCGACCGCTACGTCAAGAACGTCGCCGACGTCATCAAACTGGGCGACACCGTCCGGGTCAAGGTCATTAAGGTGGATGACCAGGGCCGGGTCAAACTGTCGCGAAAGGCCGCCCTCAAAGAGGAACCGGAAGGCGAGGCGGCCCCAAAGCAGGAGTAGGTGCCACGTTAGCCGCCGCGCTTGTCTCCGTACGGATCCCGGTACGGACCCGTATGGGCCCGTAGGGGCGCGGCGAGTTGTTTCCGGCAGCGCGCACCGGCGCGGTCGGCATGGTCATGCCAACGGCGGTCGTGCCCATGTGATCAGCCAAATGGAGGCCTGCGTGGATCCCCTACTGGTGTTCGGACTGGGCCTGGCAGCAGGCGTCGTTCTGGCCGCAGGCCTCGCCACGCTGATGGCCAAACGCGCCGAACGCCGGGCACGCGACTCCGAACGCCGTGCCCGCGAGGCCGAGCATCTGGCCTACGTGGGCACCCTGACGGGCGGGCTCGCGCACGAGATCCGAAACCCCCTGTCCACCCTCAACCTGAACCTTCAACTGCTGCGCGAAGACTTGCAGCGTCCGGGCAGCGACCCCGCCCCGCGGCTGCTGCGAAAACTCGACGCCCTCGAACAAGAGGCCGCACGCCTACAGCAGATCCTCGACGACTTCCTGAAACTTGCGGGCAAACAGGAGGTCCGCCTACAGGTCCGGGCCGCCAACCCGGTCATTGAGGAACTGGTGGCGTTCTACGAGGACCGGCTCGGGCGGGCGAACGTCCGGGTGCGGACCAGTTTGGCCGAAGACCTGCCCCCCGTGGCCGTCGATGCGGCGCGGCTCAAGCAGGCCCTCTCGAATCTCATCCTGAACGCCGAGGCTGCCATGGCCGACGGCGGGGAACTTATGATCGGCGCCGAGGCCGAGCGGCGCGGCGTCCGCCTGCACGTCACCGACACAGGCGCCGGCATCAGCCGGCAGGATCTGGACAGAATCTTCGCACCGTATTATTCTACCCGTCCGGGCGGCACGGGATTGGGATTGCCGACCGTCCGAAGGATCGTCCAGGAACACAAGGGCACGTTGGAGGTCCACAGCGAACCGGGGCGCGGCACGCGGTTTACGATTCATCTCCCCGCTGCTGCCGCGATCGAGGCAACCTGAGGGTCTCGCCGAGCGATTCCGGCGGCCAACCGGGTGGCGCGACGCGGCGCAGCCGATGGGCAACACCATGCCTGGCAAAACGCAAACAACCGAGCGGGCACGCATCCTCATCGTCGAGGACGACCGCACGCAGGCCGACGCCATCAACGAGGCGCTCGCTCGCGTCGGGCATGCCTGCGTCGTCGTCACCGAGCCGCGACGCGCCCTCGACCTCCTGGACGACGACGGTTTCGATCTGGTCGTCACCGACCTCTTGATGCACGAGGTTGACGGGATGGAGATCCTCCAGGAAGCCAAGCGCATCGACGCCGCGACCGAGGTCATCGTCGTCACCGGCCACGGGTCCATCGAAACCGCCGTCCAGGCCATGCGCGACGGCGCCTGGGATTACATCACCAAGCCGCTGAACCTCGGTGAACTGCGCGACCGCGTGGCCAAGGCGCTCGAGCACCGGCGCCTCGTGAACCGAAACCGGCAACTGACGGCCCAACTGCAGGAACGTTTCGGTTTCGAGGGCATCATCGGCACGTCGGCGGGCATACACCGCGTCCTCGAAACGTGCCGCCAGATCGCCCCGACCGACACTACCGTCCTGATTGAGGGCGAGAGCGGAACCGGCAAGGAACTCGTCGCCAAGGCGCTCCACAACAACTCGCCTCGCAGCAGCGGCAACTTCGTCGGACTCAATTGCGCCGCCCTCAGCGAGGGCATTCTCGAAAGCGAACTCTTCGGACACGAGAAGGGCGCCTTCACCGGCGCCGTTACCAGCCGCAAGGGGCGCTTCGAACACGCCGCCGGCGGCACGCTGTTCCTCGATGAGGTCGGCGACATGCCGATGGCCACTCAGATCAAACTCCTCCGGGTCATCGAGGACCGCGAGATCATCCGCGTCGGCTCCAACGAGCCGCGACGGGTGGACGTGCGGCTCATCAGCGCGAGCAACCGCAACCTGGCCGACCTGGTGAAGGATGGCTCGTTCCGCGAGGACCTGTACTTCCGCTTGAAGGTCGTGCGGATCGTGATCCCGCCGCTTAGGGAGCGGCGAGAGGACATCCCACTGCTGACCGACCACTACCTACGCCGCCTCGCCGAAGAGCACGCCAAGTCCGTCACCGGCATCACGGCCGAGGTCCAGGCCGTCCTCGGCGCCTACGACTGGCCCGGCAACGTGCGGGAACTCGTCAACGCCCTGGAGACGATGGTTGTTCTGGCACGGAGCGAAACGCTCGACGTCCACGATATCCCGACGGAGATCCGTCCGGCGGCAGGCGAAACTGCGGCCGAGGGCCTGACGCCCGGCATGAGCCTCGAAGATGTCGAACGGGTCATCATCGAGCGGACGCTCGACGAAACGGGAGGGAGCCGCCAGAAGACCGCCGAGACCCTTGGCATCGGAGAACGGACCCTCTACCGCAAGATCAAGCAATACGGCCTGAAGTAAGTCGACGGTGCGACCCTCGGGCGTCCGGTGTTGGCCGTCTCCTCACGCCGTTTGGCTGAATTGCCGATAGAGACGGCGCAGGCCCAGCGCGGCCTCGTGCGCATGTGCCGGCGGAAGGGCAGGGGCGGGGGGAAGCGGAACCGACATGATCACACGGTGGTGGAATGCGGCTGTCGCCGTCTGGCTGCTGCTTGCCGCCGTCGCGCACGCCGCGCCCGCCGCCGAGGCCGCCAAGGCATTCGACGTGCAGTATGGTGGGCGAATTGCGGCGGCGACCGCGTCGCCGGAGGAGGCCGACGACCTCGCGCTGGCCGCCGAACTCCTGGCCGCCGCCACCGCACCCGAGACCGAGCCGGACCTCCTGCCGCTGCTCTGCCACAACGCCTACGACCTGGCCGCGAAGCACGTTAAAGGTTATCGCGCTGCCATCAGGGCCATGGCGCTCCTTGCAAGGAAGGCGCCGGAACAGAAGAATGCCTGCCGGGACAGAATACTTGACGTGTACCAGAACCGCTACGCCAAGAGCCGCGGCGCTGAGAAGGCCAAGGCCGGCGAAGCCCTGGTCGCCGCAATCGTCCGTTTCGCCGACGCCCGCCTCGAGACCAAGGACTTTGCCGGAGCCGCCGACCTCTATCGGCGAGCCATGCCGTTGGCGGCCAACCTTCGCAACGTTGACCGCTATGAACTGAAACTCAAACTCGACCACGCCGGTACACGCCAGGGCTTTCAGAACCAGGCGGAAAAACTCAAGGCCGCCCTCCGGGACAACCCCAGCGACAAGGCCGCACGCGACGAACTCGTCCGCATCTACACGGTGGAGTTCGACGACCCGGCCGCAGCGTCAGAACAACTCGACCTGAAGATCGACGATATGGCCTCCAAGTACGTGTTGCTCGCCGGCATGTCCATCGAACGGCTTCCCGCGCGTGCCCTGGCGGAACTGGGGCACTGGTACCGCGGCTTGGCCGAGGAGTCCAGCGCCCAGGGCCGGCTCATTGCCCTCGTCCGCGCCAAGACCTACTACGAGCGTTACCTCAAGACGAACTCCGCTGCGTCCGCCGGGCGTGCCGACGTGACCGCCGGCCTCGATGAAGTGGACAAGGTTATGGCGAAAGTCGCCACGGCCCTCCTGAAGATCCAGATCCTCAGCGATGCGCGGTTCAACGCCCGGTACGCAAAGGCCTTCCCACGGTCGGCAAACGTCGGGGCGGGCGGCAAGGGGTACGCATCGAGCCACTGGGGCGATCGGCTTCCTCAAAACGTCTTCGGCGGAGCGCGATCGGGCATTGCCTGGTCGCTCAACGGTCCCCGGGGATGGTTCCTCGCCCAATGGGAGCCCCCCGTCCGCGGACGCTACATCCTGGTCGTCGCACGCGACGGCAAGCACGGAACCGACTCCTGGGGCAACGCCACCGTGGCCGTCAACGGCAACCGGCCGACGAAGATCGAAGGCATGAGTTCCGGCAGAACCATGATCGTGGACCTCGGCATGGTCGTGCCTATCACGACGGTCCGGTTGACCGTCAGCGGCACGACTTACCCGGGCCTGGCAGGCATCGAAATCCATTCCTCGAGGCGCCCCGCCGCGCGGGAATCATTGACACCTTCCGCCTCGCTGGTAGAATAGGAACCGCGGCCCATCCGGACACGTCCAATCACAAACAAGGGGGGTCTATGATGTCTCGCTTCCGGGTTCTGCTGCTTGCAGGTCTGACGGCGTCGGCCTTGGCCCTCTGCGCCTCGGCCGGATCCTCCAGCGCCTCCGCTCCCGCAACAGAAGGCAAGAAACTGCCGAACCGCAAGTGGCTTGACATCCTCAAGATGATCGACCCTGCCAAAGACTGCATCGACAAGAACAGCGGGGCCCTGTGGAAGCGCCTGGGCAACACCCTCACTGCCACGCCGGCGCAGCGCGGCCGCACGAATCTCTTCGCGCCGGTCTCGGCGAGCGGCAACTACGACCTCCAGGTCAAGTTCCTCGGAACGAACCATGACGGCTACGTTTACCTGTACCTGCCTGTCGGAACGAACGCCGTGTCGCTGCAACTGGCCGGCCAGAGCGGCCTGGCCGACATCGAGCATCGCGGCCCCTACTCCAACGGGACGGGCACAACCGTGACGTTCCAGGCGAACCGTGTCTACACCGTCGATGTGAAAGTGGTGCTCGACAAGGACGACGCAGCCATCGCCGTCAACCTCGACGGCAAGCCGCTCTTGCGCTGGAACGGGGCGCAGAAGGACCTCTCGTCCTACACGACCAAGCACAGGGACCGCATCGGCTTAGCCGCCTATGACACCGTCGCGACCTTCGGGGCGGTGCGGTTGCGGATGCAATCGGGTACCGCAACGGCGCTGCGACCGTAGCGGGGACGATCGCAACCGTTGACGCTCTTTGCGGCAAACCGCTACAATAGGGCGGTCATCTGATCCGTCCATACTATGGGAGAACGGAGGTGCCGTCATGACGCGTCGGTTCCAAACGCTGCTGCTTGCCGGTGCTGTTCTCCTGGTCTTGTGCTCCGCCTCGGACGCCGCTGCGAAAGCCGCTGCCAAGAGCGCCGAGAGCAGCCCCGGGCCCGGCCTCGGCCCCGAGGAAAGTATCGAACTGCCGGCCGGCGACTGGGTCGAGGTCCTGCCGTTCGTGATCCCCGCCCGAGACGGGCTCTTCAAGAGCGGACGGGAGGAGTGGAAGCGGCAGGGAAGCAACATTATCACGGCCCCCAGGGGCCAGGGTGCGTCCGTCCTCGCCATCCCGGTCGTCCCGCGGGGCAGTTACCAACTCGAGGTGAAGTTCGTGGCCGCCTCAGCCGACGGATACGTCCACATCTTCCTTCCCGCCGGAAAGGGCTCCGCCGCCCTCGTCCTGTGTGACCAAGCGTCCAGAGCCGCCTACAGCACCGAACCAGACGCGGCCGTCCATGGCATCAGCGGACTTGAGGCGATCGACGGCAAGAACGCCCACGCCAACGGCACCGGCCGCAAACTCACGCTGCCGGCCAAGAAGAGCCATGTCGCCGAGGCGACGGTCAATCGCGACGACGACAAAGGCCGCGTCACCATCACCGCCACGCTCGATGGCGAGCGGGTTGTCCGATGGAGCGGCAAGCAGGAGGTCCTGCTGGCGGTACACCAGCGGCACAGAAAACACCTCGGCCTTGCCGTCAAGGCGATGCCCGTCTCCTGCGCTTCGGTCCGTCTGAAAATGCTCTCGGGCAAGGCATACGCCGAACTGCCGGAGAAACCAAAACCACCGGGGAAGACACCGGGCGGCCTCCGCTTCAAGATCCGCCGGGCCGCGCCCTGATCCTCCACAGCACGCCGGCAAGACCGTGAGCCACCCACGCCAAACACGGCCGCTCCTATGCTGCGACCGCGCCGCACGCCGCGCCTCAGTTCTGCTGTGGCTTCGGCCTGCGCACGGGCAGCCCGGGGTGGCGGAGCAGGCGCCACGCTTCCCGCAGCGTCGAAAGGATGTGACTCAGGCGGACGGTGCTCTCGCCGCCCGCACGGGGACGGTGCGTAACGGGCACCTCGTCGATCCGGTATCCGAGGACGTTCGCCTTTGCCAGGACCTCGGCGTCCACGAAAAAACCCTCCGAGGCGATCGTGATCTCGTTGAACACCTTACGCCGGTACAGTTTGAACGCGCAGTCGCAGTCGCGGACACGTACCCCGAACACTAGGCCGATCAGCGTCTTGAATCCCCACGAGAAGAACTTTCGCATCCATGGGTCGCGGCGGTCGGCCCGGTAGCCCGTGACGATGTCGGCTTGGCGGATGCCGTCGGCCAGGAGACGGATCTCCTGTGGATCGAACTGGCCGTCGGCGTCCATGTAGAAGACGAGCGGCATCTGCGCGCTCGTAAAGCCGCTGCGAAGCGCCGCCCCGTATCCCCGGTTGGGCCGATGATGGATGACGCGGACCTCGGCATGGTCGCCGGCCAGCGCGTCGGCGAGTTCGGGCGTCGAGTCGGTCGAGCCGTCGTCCACGATGATGATCTCGAACCGCTCGCACACCTTCCCGAGCGCCTTGTGCAACGATTCGGTTACCTCGCCCAGGCACGCCTCTTCGTTATAGGCCGGCAGGACCGCGCTGATGGCGGGTCTTGGTTTTGCGGCGTGCGGCTTTTTGCTCATGGCTCGCCCGGCCCCTTCGGCTTCAGGATCGGTTCCAGCAGTACCATCGGCCGGCGATGACCCGGTGGCGTTTGGTCCACCAGATGCCACCGGAGGCCCGGGTCGGACCACCGCCCGTTCTCGTGCGCCTTGCGGTCCATCACCACCAGCCACGGCCGCCCCGTCGCAAGGTCCTCCTTCACGTATCCCACCATGTCGCGCTGCGTCTCCAGCCCAACGGCAAAACGGTGCAGCATGAAGGCCAGTTCGTGGCATTTTCCCACGGCCAGAAAGATTCGCGTGCGCGGGCCCCGCTTCTTGGCGTGCGCCGACACGGCCGTGGCAAACGAGGCCAGGCCGCGCGCCTGCCCCAGTACCGGCACGATCGTCTCCACAAACAGCACGAACCCCAGGACCGTGGTGCAGACCATCAGCGCAACCGCGGGAAGGGGCCGGTCGCGCCGGATCAGGACGACCGAAGCCACGGCGCTGATCATCATCGGCCCCGCCAGCAGCATCGCGATCCATTCATGGTCGGCGATGAGATCCGCGACGGCGGCGAACGTTGCCTGGTCGGTCCGGTTGTGGAACGCCTCAAACAGGTGCTCCCGAACCGACCCGGACAACGCGACCAGCAGGAACCCCAGCCCTAGAAGGAAGGCCGCCCCTGCCACGACCGTGAAGGCCGCCTCGATCCACTTCCGAAGCGCCGCGTCCTGCCGGTGAGCCCCAAGGTAGTAGTCCAGGAAATAACCCACCAGAAGCGCCGCCCCCGGATACGCTACCAGCAGGTACTCGTCTTTGCGGAACGAAATGGCCGAGAAGAAGACGAACGATCCGACGAACCACACCCCCGGCAAGAGCATCGCTCCGAGATGCTCGCGCGACATCCGGCGCCACGGCTGCACGAGCGCGCCCGGAAGAAAAACCACCCACGGGAACATGTCCCGCGCCATCGCCGGGAAATAGTACCACCAGTACGTGCTGTCCTCGAAGACGCTGGTCCCCGTCGCACGGCCGAACACGTGCATGCCCCAGTACACGCGGCTGAACGCTCCGCCCGTCGCGACGTGGGCCGCAATGTGCCACGGCGCCGCCACCGCCAACAGCACGAGCGGTCCGCTGATCGGTTTCATCCGCCACAGCGGGCCCCAGAACCCTTCCTCTCGCATCCGGACCAGCAGATACAGCCCCACCGCCAGCAGCGGCACGACCAGCGACGTGGCCTTGACCAGCGTTCCCAGGCCCACCAGCGCCCAGAACAGCCAGTACTGCCACTCGCCTTTTGCGGCGCGGCCCGTACGGGCCGCGCCGCCGCCCGCTCGCTCACGCTTGCGGCTGGCAACACCGCCACGGGCCGCCGTGGCGCCGAGGCGTGCGCGTGCGAAAAACAGCAGCGACCCCGCCACGCACGCAGCAAGCATCGGGTCCAGAAGCCCCGCCCGGCTCCACCAGAGCACCTTCGGCGTGCTCAGAAGGACCAGCCCCGCCACGAAGCCGGTGCGAACCGAAACCAGGGTCTTGCCCAGGCAGTAGACGATGACGACCAGCACCACCAGGCTGACGGCGCTCGGCAGGCGGACCGCCAGTTTGGTCACCTTGCCGCAGACGGCGCTCGCGCCGGCGACCGCCCAGTAATACAGCGGCGGTTTCTGGTAGGCGAGGCCCGGCCGCACGTCGGGCGAGAACTGAGGAACGAGCCAGGGGCTCGGCTTCTCGGGCGGCCACGTGTCCGATCCGAGCATGTGCCGGGCAACGCGAGCGGCCCGGGCTTCATGGGCCGTGAAAAGGTCGCGGTCGGCCGTCCGGTATAGGGCGAGCGCGGTAGAGAGAGCGATGAGAAACAGGACGAGAGCGGCCTCGCGACCGCGAGCGGGTGGAGGCGGTGTCGTCTCGACGGTCGCAAGTTCGCTTGGCCCTCTGTCGCTCACCATTCGCTCCGGGCGAGACCTTTTGCTCACTGCGTGGTGGCCTTCGGCATAGGGAGGCGAATGCCAAAGGCCGCCGTGCCGGCGCATTCTCCTATTGCTCGAACGGCCAGCCCGCCGCCAGGATCGCCTCGCACACCCGCAGGTCCTCGGGCGTCGTGATCTTGACGTTGGCCGCATCGCCCGGCACCATCATGACGGTCTGGCCCATCGCCTCGACCAACTGGGCATCGTCGGTCACGCTGCCAACCATGTCGCCGCGCCGCCCGTAGGCGTGGGTGATGATCTCGCGGCGGAATACCTGGGGTGTCTGGGCCATCCAGAGAGATCGTCGCGGCACGGTCTCGGCCACGAGGCCGTCCTCGGCCACCGTCTTGATCGTATAGTCGATCGGCCGGCCGACGACGGCGGCACCGTACTCAACCGCCACGCGCATCGCCTCGGCGATGACGGCCGACCGAATGAGCGGCCGGACCGCATCGTGGATCGCCACCAGTTCCGTGCTGCGGTCCGATGCCTCCAGCGCCAGCGCAACGCTCTGGGTCCGCTCGCCGCCGCCCGCGATGAATTGCAAACGCCGGCCCTCGGAAACCATCCCGCCGAACGTCTCCCCGGCCCACTCCACCGTCTCGGCGGACACCGCCACGATCATCTCGACGACCGAATCAACCGCCGCGAAGGCGCTCAGCACGTGGGCGAGCACCGGCCGCCCCGCCAGGTTCACGAAGACCTTGCGGGCCTCGCCGCGAGCGCTTCCCGCCGTGCGCGCGGTGGTCGCCTCGATGAACCGCCGACCGACGCCGGCCGCTGCAATGATCACACTGGCTTGGGGTACCGCCATATTGTCAGGACCTCCCCGTCTTTGGCGAAGCCGTCTGCCGCATGAGAAAACGCGCCGCGCAAGCGCGGCGGCTAACTGCCCTGTGATGCCTCGGGTGCTGCTGTCACGACCTTCGTCGGTCGGGCGCGGCCTGCACGCGCCCAAAAATCATCCGCCCCGCGCTCTTCTGAAGGACGTTGGTGACCGTGATGGTGACCGTGTGGCCGATGCGGCTCTGCCCGTCCTCGACCACGACCATGGTGCCGTCCTCCAGGTAACCGACGCCCTGGCCTTCCTCCTGGCCGGGCTTCAGGACGGTGACCTCCATCTCCTCGCCGGGCATGACGGACGGCTTCATGGCGTTGGCCAGGTCGTTGACGTTGATGACGTCCACGTGGGCCAGCCTGGCGACTTTGTTGAGGTTGTAGTCGGTGGTGACGATCCGCCCGGAACAGCGGGATGCCAGATTGACGAGCATTTCGTCGGCGCCCTCTGCCGACCGCGCCTCGACGTCGGTGTCCTGGATACGGATATCCACATTCGGCATCGTCTGCAGGCGGTTGAGGATATCGAGTCCCCTGCGGCCGCGGTCCCGTTTCATCTTGTCGTCCGAGTCGGCAATGGTCTGAAGTTCGTGGAGGATGAATCGCGGCACGACCATCGGGGCATCGATGAACCGTGTCTCGGCGATGTCTGCGATGCGGCCGTCGATGATGACGCTCGTGTCCAGCAGGAGCGGGCGCCCGCCCTTCTGCTGTTTGGCGAACTCGATGTACGGAATGACGAACCGGAAGTCGTCCTTCGTCTGCAGGATGAGCGAGACCGCCAGGTACGACGCCACGGCCGCAATGCCCGCCTTGATGGCCTGGCGCACCGTGTCGTCGATCTCGTACATGTCCACCACGGGCTCCAGGAGCATTGCCACCACCAGACCCACGAGCAGCCCGACAAAGACGGCCGAGATGACGCTGATGTTCTTGTGGCGGAAGATGACGTCCACGGCAATCACCAGGATGGCCACCCCCGCGAAGCCGAGCATGCCCGTCAGTTGTTTTCCCTCTTCAACGGCCCCGCCGAAGACGTACCCGCCTGCCGCCATCATCAGGAAAAACAGCAGACGTATGATAAAGACCAGCATGATAAGGCCCTCCTTGAGAGTGGATTATAATACGGGGGGGTATTATAAGAGCGTGCGGAGACGAGGGCAAGGATTCACGCCACGCTCAGCCTTTCATGCCGGCAGGGGGTAGCACGCACAGAGCCGCGACCGTCCGAGCCGCGACCGTAAGGGAGCGGATGTGCCGCCCACGGCGATCCCCAACCGTGAGGAAGTCTTCAGCGACCGCGACCGCCACCCCGGCCGCCGCCACCCCGACCGCCGCCACCTCGGCCGCCACCGCGCCCGCGATCCCAGTCGTCGCGCTCGCGGTCGCGATCCCGGTCCTCAGGCAGGGGGACGTAGGGCGTCCACTCAAAGGGGAGGACATAGATGCCCTGATGCTCGCCCGTGTCGAAGTTCGAGACCACCGTCGCCGCCAGTGCGAACCATGTGTTGGGCTTCGGCACCTGCCGGCCCGGCAGCGGTCCCATGCCGCCGTGTCCGAGCAGGTCCTCGACGCGCACCGCCGCCGTCGACCGCGTATTGATGGCCTTCAGCAGCAGGTACTGCCCGTCCGGACCGTCAATCTGTTCCTGAACCCGGGCGTAGAGGAAGATACCGTGCGGCATCTTGGCCTGCGGCTTGATCAGGTTCAGGCTGCCGAGGAAGCCCAACGCCCGCTCCAGGTTTCGCCCCACCTTCGCCAAGCGTGCGAGCATCTCGATGCCGATCTTGCGGACCTGCGACCGCGTCCGATCGTTGATGCGGGGCGCCCACGCGACGCGGGTCCCCTGCACCGCCCACTCGGCCAGCATGTCGTATGCGTCGGCGCTGATGTGTATGCCCGTGCCGAGACACGTCGGACACGGAAAGTTGCCGCCGAAGGCCGACCTGGCGGGATCGATCCGGCCCTTTCCGCCGCACCTCTTGCAGACCATGGCCTTCGTAATGTTCTGACTCGCACGGAGAAACTCCCGAGGGTCGGTCGGCTCGCCCGGCAGGCGCAGAATATCGACCGGCCACAGCGGTTCCGGCAGGTCGGGCAGGGCCTTCAGTTCCGGTTGCGTTGAGAGCAGCGACTTGCGGAGCGTTACGGCCGGCATCGCCAGCGCCACCAGGATGCCCTTGGCGGCTACGTCGAGACGCACCGCCAGCACCGTGCCGCCGGCATCGAGGACGGGCGCGCCGCTGGCGCCCTCGATGCGGCCGCCGTCCACCCGGAGGAAGGCGTCGATGCCTTCCGGCGTTGCGATGTGCGAGCGGCTTGCCACGTCCTGGATCTTCGGCCCGCGCATGACGCGGCCGGGCGTCACGTCCAACTGCTCGCCCCAACGCCATCCCGCGGTGGTCACAACGCGGGGGCTTTCCAACGCGGGAAGTTCCGGCGCCAGCCCAAGACCCACCTGCGCCGGCAGCCCCGAGCCGACGCGCAACGCCGCCAGCCCCAACGCCGGATCGGCCATGCCGAACTCCGTCGCGGTAACCGTGGCGCCGCCCTGAAACCGGAGCGTCGCCCGGCTGGCGCCGCGGTGCTTCAGCGCGCCCAGGTCGCATACGACGAACCGCCCGTCGCCGAGAAGGAAACCCGTGGAGACGGACTGCGGAATGCCCCACGCGTTCTCAATCGTGACCGAACAGGCGGCCAGGCCGACCTTTTCGCGGACGACCTTGGTATCGGCCTTTCCTACCGGGGCGGCTCGCGCCGTCGCCGGATGGAAGGCAAGGCACAGGACGGCGAAGGCAATCACCATGCGCTGCCGCATATGAGTCCCTCTCTTCACACTCAGGATACACTCCTTGCGCAGACACCAAGTAGAACGATTGAAGGAAGGTCCGATTTCAAGGAAATGTCGGAGCCCGCTACTGCAGTGCCCCCCGGGCCGGCGCCTTCAGGAGAACCGGCGCCCTACCAGTAAGGCGAGCCCCTTTTGATCACAGGGGGCCGCGCAGCGCTCGGAGCCGGAAGCCAGCCGAACGGAAGCACGTACACGGGCAGGGCCGGGCCCGGCTTCGGCGAGGCCGGCTTGCCTTTGCCCGGCTTGCGCGGGGCCGGCTTGCCTTTGCCCGGCTTGGGCGAGGCCGGCTTGGCTTGACGCGGTTTCGGCGCGGTGTAGGCGTTGTCCGTATCGAACGTTGCCAGGATCATGCCGCCCAGCACGATGTAGGTTCCCTGTCTCGGCGCGGCCGGTGTGCCGATCGGCCCCGGCACGGTTGGTTTGGTCACAGGAGTCGCGCGAAAAGCAACCGGAACGCCGGCTGGGCTGGTTTCCAGGAACGTATATCGGCCGTCCGGCCCCTGCACGGTCTGGCCGACGCGGCCGCAGACGACGATGCCGCGCGGGAAGCCACGGTTCATCCCGAGCAAGTCGGTCGCGACCGCGCTGTCCCAGGCACTTCGGAATCGCGGCCCTGCGTCGGCCAACTGTTTGAGGATTTCGAGGCCTGCGGTCAGCATCGCCTTTCTGGCTCGCGGTTCGATGTCTTGGGCCCAAGCCACCCGCGTGCACTCCCCGGCCATTTCCGCCAGACCCGGGTATGCACCTTGGGTGCAAACGATGCCCTCCGCGCCGCACGTGTAACACGTGTACCGGTACCCGGAGTAGATGCTGGCACGGTATCCTTGCCCGTTGCAGGCCCGGCATTGCATGCCGTCTTTGGTGCTCTGGACCCCCCGGCTGAACTGGGCCGGTGCGACGGGCTGGCCCTCCACGCGAAGGACACGTACTTGCCACGCCGCTTCGGGAACTTCGGCCAGCGGCTTCAGTTCGGGTTTTGACGAGAAAAGGGCATCCCGCAACGCCGTGGCCGGCACGATCAGAGGGGCAGTCGCCATCCGCGTCATCACGTGAATCCGGACGCCGAGGACGGTTCCCTCCCGGTCCAGGATGGGCGTACCCGCGACTCCGGCCACGTCTTTGCCGATGATCCGAAGAAACGTCCACTTGGCCCGAGTCACGTCCGTGCCCGTGCGTGCGGCAAGTTCTACCATCTTGGGTCCGGCGACGAGCCGGCCCGCGGCCAGTCGCAATTCATGCCCCTGCTCCCACCCCATCCAGGGCACGACTGCGCTGCCGCCAGGCTGCGGCAGCGTCTGCGCCGGCGCCAGGCCTTGTCGGGAAGAGTCGCCCGCTTTCAGATAAAGGGCCACCAACCCGCTGACCGGATCGGCCATCCCGAACTGGTCGGCTGTGACCTCCGAGCCGTCCCGGAATCGCATGACCGCCTTCGCAACGCCGGGCTGGGCCAACGCGCCCAGTTCCGTCACGACGAACCGACCGTTGCCCAGGACAAAGCCGTAGGCGAAAGCCAGGGGAACGCCCCATTTGTTCTCGACGGTTACGCGGCAGAGACAGGTGTTGAGTTTGGCGCAAACGGCGGTCTCATCAAACACCGCCGAACCCGCCGCCGACCACGACGCCGCGCCCACCGCCACCGAAAGACAACATACGGCACGAAACACAGTCTGCCGAATCCACATGGCCACCCCCATTCGCCTTTCCGGTACCCGTTCACCACTTCACTAACTATACATCGGAACCCAGGGAACCGCAAGCGCCCTGTCTGAGATTGCGCCGCAAGAGCGCCGCGGCCTAGTACTACGGTTCGTCGGAGCGAATACACCGCTTTGGACGCCTGCGGGTTGAGCCCGGTTCCCGGTTTCTCTGAAAACGGGTCGGGCGCCAAGTTTTTTTCCGCTTAACGCTACTTCGTGCGCGGTGGGTCTCCTGACCCGCCGCGCCCGCAGGAGCGGGAAGGTCACCATTCGAGCGCGGTGGGTCGGGAGACCCACCGCGCAATGCCCTGCTACATTTGAGCGTGAACCGCTCTAGCCGGCCCACCGGCAGGCTCAGGGCCGGTCCCTTCAGGAGGGGCGGAACCTACCGGCCCGACGCCGCGGCGGCAGGTGCCGGAACCCAACCGAACGGCAGCACGTACAAGGGCCGGTCTTTGCCGCGCCCCAACGGGCTACCGGCCTTGCCCGAATCGATTCGCGCCTGGGCCACGCCCCCGATCACGATCCAGGTCCTCTCCCTCGGTTCGGCCGGGACGCCGGACGGTCCGGGCGTCGAAGGGTTCGTCACGGCAGCAGGCCGAAAGGCAGCCGACACGTGTGCCCTGGCCATCTCCAGGAGCGTATATCGTCCGTCCGGCCCCTCGATCGTTTCACCGACACGGGCATGGAGCACGATGCCCCGCGGGAAGTCACCGTCTGCCGCCTTCAAGTCGGCCGTGACCGCACGGCCCCAGTCTCTTAGGAATCGCGGCCCGGCGGCCGCCAAAGCCTTGAGCCTCTGGAGGCCCTCGGCCAGGACCGCCTTTCTGGTGCGGGCTTCAATGTCCAGCGCCCAGGCCACACGGGCGCATTCTTCGGCCATTTGCGCCATCCTCGCGTACGCGTCTTCCGGGCAGATGATCCCGTCGCCGCCGCAGACCTTACACTGCACAATTTTATAGCGAGAGGTGCTGGGGCTCGTGACGATGGACCCGTTGCCGTTGCACTGCCGGCACACCATGCCGTCTTTCAGGCCGCGGGCGAGCTGGCTGAACTGGGACGCCGTAACCGGCTGGCCTTCCATGCGGAGGATCGGCACCGCCCACGCTGCTTTCGGAAGTTCCGCGAGCCGCTTCAGTTCGGGCTTCGACGAGAAAAGGGCGTCCCGCAGCGCCGTGGCCGGCACGACGAGGGGCGCCGTCACCTTGCGGCCGATCACGTCCATCCGAACGCCAACGACGGCCCCCTCCCCGTCCAGAACCGGCATGCCGGAAGCCCCGGCCACGCCTCGGCACAGGATCCGAAGAAACGTCCAGTCGGCCTTAAGGACGCTCACGTCCGTCCGCGCGGCAAGTTCTACCATCTTGGGTCCGGCGATGAGCCGGCCCGTGGCCAGTTCCAGTTGGCTCCCCCCTGAATCCGTCGTGGCCACCATCGGGTTGGCGTCCAGCGGAGGCAACGTCAGTACGAGCGTGAGCCCCTCCCGGGAGGAGGCGCCCGGTTTCAGATAAAGGGCCGCCAGCCCGCTCATCGGATCGGCCATCCCGAACTGCTCGGTTGCGACCTTTGAACCGTCCTGAAACCGTACGACCGCCCGAGCGGCACCGTGGCGGGCCAGCGCGCCGAGTTCCATCACGACAAACCGGCCGTTGCCCAGCACGAACCCGTTCGCAAGCGCCAGCGGAATGCCCCAGGTGTTCTGGACCGTTACCCGGCAGAGACACGGGGCGAGTTTGGCGCGAATGGCAGTCTTGTCCAGAGGCGCCGACCCGGCCGCCGCGCCCACTGCCGCGAGAAGACTCAACAGCACACGAAGAACCGTCCGCCGAATCCACATAGTCCCCCCATTCGCCTTTCCGGCACCCGTTCAGCACCTCACTAACTGTACATGGGAACCCAGGGAACCGCAAGCGCCCTATCCGAGATTGCGCCGCAAGAGAGCGCTGCGGCCTGTCCGCCCCACCGGCAGCGCCAGGTCGGTCCGAGCACGAGCCTCAAGCAACTTACCTCTTGGGCAGCCTGAGCGGCCCCGGCGCGGGACAGCGCACCCACTCGAACGGAAGCACGTAGACGCCGCGGTACCGGCTCCCCTTGAATCGCGACAGCACCGTCCCCGCCAGGAGGATCCAGGACTTGTCGGCCGGTCTGAGGCCGGAACCCGACGGCCCCTTCCCGTCGTGGCCCTTCAGGTCCTGCGTTCGGACGACGACCATGTAGTTGGTGTCCACCGGGTCCAGGATGACGTACGGGCCGTCCGGGCCGCTAATCGTGTCGCGGATCTCGCCGTAGACGATCAGGCCGCGCGGCGCCTGGCTGCCCAAGCGGTTGATGTCGCGGCCGGTGGCCTCGGAATAGGTTTCCCGGAAACGGCGTCCCGCCACGGCGAGCCACTTGAGCATCTCCTGTCCGGCGGCCCGTGCGGCGCTGTGTGCGCGGCCGACGGGCCCCGGCGCCCAGACGACGCGCGTGCCCTGCTCGGCCCAAGTGGCCAGCAGTTCGTACACCCCGCTCTCCAGCGCGATGCCCTCGCCGTGGCAGCGGGGGCACACGAAGTCGCCTTTCCTGAGGTGCTTGAATATATCTTTTTCCGGCGGCACTTTGGCCTTGCCCGTCCCGCCGCATTCGGTGCAGACAACACTGGCACGGATGTGTTTGCGGACGCGGTCAAAGGCAGCCGGCGGGGGCGGTTTGCCCGGCAGGCGCAGAATCTGCGCCGGCCAGAGCGGCTCGGGAAGTTCTGAGAAGTCTTGGAGTTTGGGCTCGGATTCCAGCAGCGACCGACGCAGCGACGAGGCCGGCATCGCCAGCGCCACGCTCACGCCGGGGGCCGTCACCTCCAGCCGCACCGCCAGCACCGTGCCGCGCCTGTCCACAACGGGCGAACCGCTCGCCGCCTCGATGCGCCCGCCGTCCATCCGCAGAAAGAACTCCACGCCGGCGGGTGTCTCGACGCGCGCCCGGACCGCCAGGTCACGGATCGCCGGCCCGCGCCAGACACGGCCGGTCACGACCTCGATCTGGCTGCCCCACTGCCACCCCGCCGCCGCCACGGCACCGATGCCGTCGAGCGCGGGCAGCCGCGGCGCCAGGGGCAAACCCCTGCGGCTCGGATCGCCCGAACCCACCCGAAGCGCCGCCAGGCCGAGCGCCGGGTCCGCCATCCCGAATTGCGTGGCGGTTGCCGTGCTCCCGTCGCTGAAGCGGAGCGTTGCCTTCCTGGCGGCCGGCTGGGCCACGGCTCCAAGGTCGGTGACGGCGAACCGGCCGTCGCCCAGCAGAAACCCGGTGGCCACGGCCAGCGGCACGCCCCACGTGTTCTCGACCGTCACGAGGCAGATGGCGGGTTCGACACGATCACGGATGTCCTCTGGATCGAGTCTCGTTACAACGGGCTGGGCCTGCACGGCGACAGGCGCCACCGAGAGGAGCAAGACGGACGCAATCAGAGGGCGTGCGCCCATGTGTGTGGCTCCACGCTGCGGCGAGAACACCCGCACGGCCGCCGCCTCCCCGGTACGGGTCCGTATGGATCGGACAGACGCCGAAATGGCCCTCCCATTCGGGAGAAACCATCCTCCCTGGATTCATCGGCACGCGCTGTCCGGCCTACCGCGGCGTGACGACCGGCTTGTACGGGTGGTCGCGCTTGCGATCAATGGTGACCTTCGTAATCTTGTCGCCCTTCTGAATCTTGTCCACGACGTCTATGCCGGAGGTGACCACACCGAAAACGGCGTGCTTGCCGTCCAGGTGCGGGCAGGCAACGTGGGTGATAAAGAACTGGCTGCCGCCCGTATTCGGCCCGGCGTTTGCCATCGAGATCACGCCCCGCGTGTGCCGCCGCCGAGGGCTGAGTTCGTCGGCGATCACATACCCGGGCCCGCCGGTTCCGGTGCCGTCGGGGCATCCGCCCTGGACCATGAAGTCGGCGATGACCCGGTGGAACGTCAGGCCGTCGTAGAAGCCCTTTTCAGCCAAGTTGATGAAGTTGGCCACCGTGTTCGGCGCATCGTCCTCGGCCAGTTCCAGGACGATGGCGCCCTTCTCGGTCTGGATGGTTGCTTGCGGCAGGGGTTCGGTCATCGCTTTTCCTTTTTCCTTGGAAGGCTTGTCTGCGGTTTCATTGCATCCGGCCGCGAAGGCGGCCGCCAGCAACACGGCGGCCGAGGCCGTCCACCAACCAACGCGTCTTGTCCTCATGGTCACCTCCTTGTGCGGCATTATACGGTCCGGCCCCCTGCCTGCCTACCGAATTCGGCCGCCGGCCCCCAAGGCACGCCATCTCTTGCTGTCCGCATGCGGGACCGGCCGGGGATTTCTCGCGTGATTTCGCGCCCCGGGGCGAGATCAATATGGTAGAGGACACGCCCTGGCTGCATCGAACCCATGGGGGTCGAGGCTTGAGCCAGCCGATGACCGACGCCGACCTAATCCGGGCCGTCCAGGCAGGCGACGAGACGGCCCTCGAGACGCTTTACGAGCGCCACCTGCCGAGTGTCTGGCGGTTCGCCTTCGCCCAACTCGCGGGGCACGCCGGCGCCGCCGAGGACATCGTCAGCGAAACGTTTCTGGCGGCCGTGCGGCAAATCTCGCGCCTGAAGCCGGAGGGCGGCAGCGTGGGCGGGTGGCTCATCGGCATTGCACGGCACAAGATTGGCGACCTGAGGCGCCGCCGCGGACGGGTCAAGGTCGGTGTGCCGACCGACCTTCCTGCACAGGAGGACGCCAGCCATGACCCATCGGCGTCGCTCGAAACCGCCGAGACGCGAGCGCAGGTTGCGGCCGTCATGGACGCGCTTCCGGCCGACCAGCACCTGGCCCTGGAATGGAAGTACCTGGACGGCCTGTCGGTCCGCGAGATCGCCTCTCGGCTGGGCCGCACCGAGAAGGCCGCCGAGACGCTCTTGTACCGGGCACGAAACGCCTTTCGCGAAACCTTCGAACGCGCAGGGGCCAAAGGAACGCAAACACGCCTCGCCCGTTAGCCGCCGTGCTTGCACGGCGCGCGCCACGGCGAGCGGCAAGCAGCCAAGGGAGCCAGACATGGTCGCCCACGACGATGACAGGGATGTTGCCGAGACGCTCAAGGTCGGCTACGGCGCGCCGCCGCCGCGACCCCGGTTTGTCGAGGAGGTGCGTGGGCGTTTGCGGCAGGAACTCCAGGCCGCCCAGGCCTCGCGGCGACGACTGCTTCGCCTGTGGCGGTGGGTGGCGGCCGCAGCCGTTCTCGTGGTGGCTGTGGGCGTGGCGTCCGTCGGCTTCAGGGACACGTCGTGCGCTCCGCACGAGACGGGGACGCTGCCCGGCCCGCAGGTCCGGTCGACGCCGCGCCAAGTGCCGCTGCGGCTGCAACTGCCGTCCCCCTTCTTCCTGTGCATGGACCGGCTCATCCACCTGACGGCGCACATGGAACCGTACGAGCCGGAGAGGCCCCGGCAGCCGCTGATGGTGCCCCCGGGCACGCGCAACGTGGCGCTCGGCAAGCCGGTCGTCTGCAGCGACGCCATGGGACCCATCGTCGGCTACGTCCATCATATCAACGACGGCGAGAAGTCCGGCCTGGACAGCAGTTACGTCGAATTCGTGCCGGACGGCTTGCAGGCAACCTGGGTACAGATCGACTTGGAGGAACCGTGCGCCATCCATGCGATCGCCCTCTGGCACTCGGTCTGGCCGACGGTCTTCCACGACGTCATCGTCCAGGTCTCGGACGATCCGACGTTCCGGCGCGGCGTGCGGACGCTGTTCAACAACGATTTCGACAACTCCTCCGGCCTGGGCGTCGGCCCCGACAGAGAGTACACCGAGGACTACCGCGGTCGCCTGATCGACGCCGCCGGCGTCACCGCCCGATACGTCCGCCTGTACAGCCGCGGATGTATCGACGGCTCCTTCGACCGGTACGTCGAGGTCGAGGTCCACGGCAAGCCGATGGGCGAGGCGACGCTCGAGGTGCCCGGCTCGGCGCCGCTCGATGTCCAGGCGCCTCAACCGGGCACTCGAGACGGCGTCACGACGGCGCCCGCCGGCTTTGCCGCGGCACGTCTCATGAACACGTGGCTCGCGGCTCAGGAGACGAGCGCGCTGCCCGGTCCGCTGCCGCGTTCGACGCCGCAAGACCCGCGCCGTTCCCTGGTGCCGCTCAATATCAGACTGCCCGGAGCCGAGATCGGCGGAACTCCGAAGCACATCAAGCCGCACGCCCACCTGGAGAAATACACGGGCAAAGCGCGGCCGCCGTTCATGGTCCCTGAGGGCACGACGAACCTCGCCCGGGGCAAGCCCGTGACGGCCAGCGACCCCGAGCCCATCATCGGCGAACTGGCCTGCGTCACCGACGGCGACAAGGGGAGCCATGACGGATGTTACGTCGAACTCATGCCCGGCACGCAATGGATCCAGATCGACCTGAAGCAACCTTGCGCCATCTACGCGGTGCTCGTGTGGCACTATCACGCCCAGTTCCGCGTGTATCACGACGTGGTGGTCCAGGTGGCCGACGACCCGGACTTCATCGAGAACGTCCGGACGATCTACAACAACGATTTCGATAACTCCTCGGGGATGGGCGTCGGCAAGGATCTGGAGTACATTGACGATTTCCGCGGCCGCCTCATCGACGCCGGCGGTGTCAAGGCCCGGTACGTGCGCCTCTACAGCAACGGCAGCACGGACGACGACCTGAACCACTACGTCGAGGTCGAAGTCCACGGCCAACCGGAGCCGAAGCAGGTGCCGCTGAAGACGAAACTGCCGGCGCCCATCATGAGTTGATCGCGCGGACAGCGCGGCAGAGCCTTCTGCCGGGTGTGGCAAGTTTTTCCAGCGAGCGCAGGCGGTTGTAGCGCTGGGCTTTATGCCCGGCGGCTCAGACGAAATGGTCGCGGCTCAGACCAGGTTGTCGCCCGTAGGGCGTGCCGGCCTGCGGCGGCGGGGCGGGCGCATCGCCAGGATCCTCTCGGGGTACCACGAAAGCGGCCCGCGGCGGTTGTAGCGGTGCAGCACGCAGAGCGTCTCGGCGCAGCGGCCATCGTCCTGGTCGCACGTGGCATACTTGAGCAGGAACTGGCCGTCCGGCCCAAGCCGATACCGCCCCGCCTCGTCGCACTCGTACGACCCGCGTACCCGTTTCAGGTGCTGCGGACAGATGATCCAGATGGGCTTTCGCGCGGGCATCCAAGCTCCCTCGCGCTCACACACACCGGAACCAAGTCTAAACCCATGACACGGAGACGCCAGCCAAAAACGCGGCCCTCGTTCTTGGTGTGTGAAACAGACGCGCAAACGCGGACTGGCAACAGGCGGGGTTACGCGCTGCACTTCCGCTTGCCAACCACACGGGCGGCCGCAATACGGGAAGGCCATCCGCGCCGCCTCGCCGCCGCGAAGCGCAAAGGCGAGTATCTCGGCGTGAAGACGTGGAAAGGCGCAGCGCGCCTTTCGCACCAAGACCGTCAGCGAACTCCGCAAGGCTGCTCGGCACACCAGGGATGTCCGGAAGAGCCGGAAACCAAGAGCCGGAGGAGTACGTAACCAAGACAACTAGAGTCGCCAGCGAGAGACTTGGCAGCTAGTCGTTCTTCTCCTGCAGCACGTTGCTGGGTGGCGGAAGGAGCCCAAGACTTTCGCTCATGGACTGCACCCTCCAGACGATCTGCATCAACTCCGTTATGCGGTCCACCACAGGTTTCACGTCCTCGCCGAACTTGCCCAGCACCACCCCGGCATCGCCAACAAGCCCCCAGAACCTGTCGAGGCTGGACATGGTCTTGTGCAGCTCTGACTGGAGCTTGTCAAGGCGGCGCAGCAAACGGCGACGGTGGTCCTCCTCGATGACCTCACTCTTAGCGATAAGGTCACGCAGTTCATTCACAAGCTGTTGCACCCGTTCGTAGTCATCGTCCGTGAATTTGTAACTGAATCGACCGTCGAATAGATGTGCAATATGCTCTTTCCGTCGCGGCAAGAGCAGCGCCCGAGCCCCGTCATACAATAGCTTGAACCTATGCGCAAGGAGGTTCTCTACCTCAGGAGGGGAGCCAGATGGATCAAAGTCGTCAGAGAAGACATTCAAGATGATGCTCCCCTTCAGACATTGGGGAGGGAGACTCGTAAAGTAGCTCCTAGCAAAAAGGTAGGCATCGTAATACCACCACAAAGTATCAGGGGACATGTCCGGCTTGTTCTCAAAATAGAAGTCAGCAATGGCCATAACGGCACTATACGGGTCGTCTGGCATTTTTTCTAGCAGATCATCCCAACTATCCACCGACATCCTCCTTGCGCCAGAGGCCTAATAGAGTCCCGTATGAGCCTGTTGCGCGAACCGCGCAGCGGCCTTCCCATGCCGCCGCGGCATCCCCCGCATCGGGCGTGGTGGCCTAGAAACGCCACCACGCGCAAGCGACGGTGAGTTGTGCAATAGGCGCCCGGGATTTGTGCAATAGGCGCCCGGGATTTGTGCAACAGGCTCCTATATCACACAACGCCAATCTGGTCAAGGCCTAACCACCCGCCCAATGCAATGCACTCGCCGCACCGCCACGCCGCAATCGACGCTCACGGCGCGGTCGCCTGCCGCGCAAACGCCTCCAGATCCTTGTACTCGTTCCGCCACGTGGTGTACATGAGGCCCGCCGCGCCTTGGACCTGTGACGCGGCGTCGCGCCACCCGTCAACGTTCGCCTTTACGTCCGACCCGTCGTAGTAGCCTGCCATGAGGATCTTGTGGCCGCGCGCGGCGAAGAAGGGCATCGACTCGGCGCGCTTGCCGAAGTACCAGCAGCCGATGCGGACGGCGGGGTCGAGGCCGTCCCAGGACCCCTCAAACGTGCTGGCGGCCAGGTAGTACGTGTCGCGGGCGTTGTGGTGCGGGTCGAACATGTCACTCCAGACGAACACTTCCGCCGCCGGGTCCACCTTGCGGATGATCGCGGTGCAGCGGCGGACGTTTTCGGCGAGTGCCTGCCCGGCCGTCCTGCCGCCCGCGCGGCAAAGGTCGCACCACCCGGCCACGCGGATCTCGTCGTGGCTCATGAAGTACTTCTTCGGCCCCAGGTACTTCTTCACCAGGTGCACCTGCTCTTCCAGGTGCTTGAACAGGTCCGGGTGCGTCAGGCAGCAGCCCACTTGGCTGCCGTGGATCACGACCGTGTGATAGAACGAGACGCTAAGCGTCTGGCCGTCTTTGATGCGAGAATCCGGCGCGAGCACGAGCGGCGGCTCCGGATGGACCACCTCGTAGGAGCCCGGCCACGGCACGCGGCCCATCTTCGGATAGTGCCACCGCTCGAAGTCGCGGCCTTCCTCGTAGACCGTCCGCGAGTCGGCGCTCGTGACCACGAGCGGGCATCCATCGCGCCGGAGCATGTTGACGCCGGCGACCTCGCGCACGCTCACGTCGTCTATCCAGAGGGTGCCGTCGCGTCCGCCCCAGATGCCGATGTAGAGGAGGACCTCGGCGCTGCCGAGCGAGTTGAACAGGATGCTGTGCCGCGTCCAGTCCTGCGTCGGCTTGACGCCGATGTCCGTGTGGTTGAGCGCGCGGCCGCCGGCCAGCGGGTTGATGCGGAGGTCGCGGGCATTGGAGAGCCTGTTTGTCCTGATCCACACGTCCACGCGGTACTGCCGGAACGGCGCCAGCGCGAGTTTCCTGACGACCCGGCCGTTGCCGTGCGTGTTGCCTTCGCGGAACTTCGTCATCCGCAGCGACGCCTCGCCGGAGTGCTTGACGGCGGTGTCGCGCCGGGCGCAGGCGTCCATCCAGTCCCAGCCGGGGACCTTCTTGTCAGCCGCCTCCTCGAAGCCCCCGTTCGACAGACGGTTCGCGGGCTCCGCGACCGTCGCCTTGCCGCCCTTGACGACCATCGGGCAGCCGCGCACGGGGATGCCGGCGGCCAGGTTCGGATTGTGCTGGAGGATGCTGCCGGAGTATCCAACGGGCATGACGGCCGGGATAAGTTCCATCCCCAGGTCCTCGGCGGCCTTTCGCACCCGCTCCAGGTTCGCGTAATACCACGCCGGCCGGTCCTTGAGGTTGCCGAACTTGTAGTCGGCCACGAGCATCCCGTTGTAACCGGCCTTCTTGGCGCGGTCCATCAGGGCGATAAGCGAATCGGCCCGCTCGTTCACCTGGAAGTTGCACGGAGCATAGACCCACAGCCATTGCCACGGCGGCCCGTCCGCGCGGCTTGTTGCCGCAGGCGCAAACACCACCGCCGTCGTCACCAGGCAAAACGCGAGCAGCTGCCGCAGTTTCATTATGCGCTCCTCGTTTCAGCGCAAGCCGACGGTTCAGAGGATGGGGCACCTCAGACCGTGACCGCCAGGGGTTTTCCCTCGCGCGCGGACGCCACTTCGGCCTCGATGATGGCGACGGCGCTGACGGCGTCGGCCGGGTCGATGCGCTCCGGCTTCGTCCCGGACGCCACGCACTCGACGAAGTACCGGAGTTCCTCCGTGTAGCCGTCGCGGGCGGGCACGTCGGGATGGATCGGTTCGGCGGCGCCGTCTTCGTAAACGGCCAGCGTGGGCGAGTTGAGCGTCGTGAACTCGACGGCCGCCTTCTCGAACACGATGCTCGCCGCCATCCGGAACGGGAACGTCTGCGGATAGTCCCACCCGCCCTCGGCGACGATCAGCGGGCTGTCCTGGCCATAGTCGTACCGCGCCACGATGTGGCTGACGGCGTTGCCTTCGAAGGTTGCTGCCGCCATCACGGTCGGCGGGCGGCCGAAGAACCACTGCACCGTGTCGGTATCGTGGATGTGCAGGTCGAGGGCAACCGCCCCGCTGCGGGCGGGGTTCTGGAGCCAGCCCTCCCACGACCAGAGCGGGCGCGGGCTCAGACGCGTAAACGTCGCGCTCTTGACGGCCCCGTACGCCCGAGAGTCGATCATCTGCTTCAGGACGAGGTATTCGGGCCAGAACCGCAAGACGTGCCCCACGGCCAGCAGCCGGTGGTTGGCCTCGGCCGCCTCGACCATCTGGCGGGCCAGGTCCGACGTGCGGGCCATCGGTTTCTCGCAGAAAACGTGCTTGCCGGCCTCCAGCGCCTGAATCGTCATCTCGGCGTGCTGGAACGTCGGGACGCACAGGTCCACCAAGTCGATGTCGGCGTCCGCGACGAACTGCCCGAAGTCGCCGTACGTCTTCAGAGCCGAGAGGTCCTGCATGGCGGCGGCACCGGTGTCGATGTTGCCGGCGGCCTCAGACCAGTCGCCCGACAGTTTTTTGCCCGAGACGTCGCACACCGCGACGACTTCGGCCTGGGGGATATCGCGGTATCCCTTGAAATGCGTCGTGCCCATCATGCCCAGCCCGACGATACCCACTCGAATCGCCATAATCTGCCTCCTGGTCTGTGCCCTTGGCCCGCCGTTGGACGTCGATGATACGCAAAGCGTAGCGTCTGGCGGCCGGAGGGTCAACTTGTTCCGTCCCGGCGGCGGGCAACCGCAGCGACAGTGCGGCGGGTTCTTGGTTGACATCGTTTGTCGAGATGGGTAAAATCCGGGGTTGAAACGCTTCCGGTTGGTGCGGCTCGTGTTCTGAACGGGCGCCCGGCGGGGGTGTGGGCTGCCGAGTGGCGGTCCAACGAATCGGTTCTGAGGGACTTCCCGGCTCAGAATCCGTCGAGAACATCGCCGGGAAGAGCATAAGGGGTTGCACCAGTGGCTACCGGAAAAGTGAAGTGGTTCAATGACAGCAAGGGTTTCGGTTTCATTGAGCAGGACGGGGGTCCGGACGTGTTCGTCCACCACACCTCGATCCAGGGCGAAGGGTTCAAGAGCCTGGCCGAGGGCGATGCGGTTGAGTTCGACGTGGTCCAGGGCGAGAAGGGCCCGAAGGCCGAGAACGTCAGACGCAGCGAAGGGTAAGGCAACGCCGCAAAGAAAGCCCCCGACTCCGCGCGAG
>CAZIJC010000026.1:0-39468 GCA_964539385.1 uncultured Anaerolineales bacterium
GATCAAGGACTATCCGAATGTCTTCTGACGGCTCGACCCAGACCGCCGAAGCCACCAGCGCACGCTGCCTGCTGTGCAGTGTCGGATGCCCGGTACGGGCCATCGCCTCCGGTCCCGACCATTACGTTCCGGATTACGTGCCGCACGCCGGGTACGTCGGCCTCTGCGGGCGCGGTGGCGTCCTGGTGGAGTTGCTGGACCACCCCGGGCGTCTGCTCCAGGCCCGGCGCGGCGATGAGGCGGTGGAGACGGCTGAGGCCGCCGCCCAAATCGCCGAGGCGCTTCGTCGCGGCTCCTCGTCGGCCATTATCGTGGACGGCAACACGGACACCGACACGCTGGGGCCGGTCGGGCGCTTTGCCGCCGACGTCGGCGCGCGGTGGAGCCTTTACGTGCCGCCCGGTGACGCCGGACTGGTTCACGGCCTGGACACGAGCGGGTGCACGTTCGTCGGGCCGGAGGGGCTGGCCGGGGCCGACGCGTTTCTGATTATCGGCAACATCTACGCCACCCATCCGGTGGCGGCGCACTGGATCTTCGAGGCGAAGGCGAAGCGGTCTCGGATGCCGTTGCTGGTGATTGCCGACCCCGCGACCGCGACGGCCAAGTTCGCGACCGGCCTGTATCAGCCGGCGCTCGGGGTCGGCGAGACGGCCCGCGCCGTCGCTGCCGTCCGCACCGGCCAGGCCGAGGGTCTTGCCGATGGGGGCGCCCTGGCGGGTTGGAAAGCGCAACTCCAGAAAGCCAAGCGACCGGCCATCGTGGTCGGGGCCGAGATGGGCTACGCCGACGCACGGGCGTTGGCGGCCGAGGTCGCGGCCCTGGCGAAGAGTCTCGGCGCGACGGTCTGCCCGCTGACGGCCTACGGCGGGGCGTGGGGGGCGCTTCGGACGGCCTCGGCAAACGGAGGCATCTGCCCGATCGAAATCCTCTCCAGCCCCGTGGACGTGCTGCTCGTCATCGGGGCCGACCTGGTCTCGGCGCTCGGAACGAAGGCGGCCTCGAACGTGGCGGCGGCAAACGAATTGCTGTACGTCGGACCGATGCCGAACCGTCTGAGCGGCCGGGCGTCGCTGGTGGTGCCGGCGGCGTTTCCGTTTGAGACGGCGGGTAGGGCACTGCTGGGGCCCGACCGCCCGGTGGAGTTCGATCCGCTGATGGCGCCTCCGGCTGGCGTGCCGACGGTCCGCGAGATCCTTCAGATGGCCGGCGCGCCCGGCGACGTGAGGGCCGATACGTCGGCCCCGTGTTCGGGGCCCGAGATGCCCGCCGCTGCGGGCGAAGCACAGCAGGGCGAGGGAATCCGACTCGCGCTGGCGGCCGATTCCATCCACTTCGATGACGGGAGCCTGACGGGCCGGGCCTCCTGGCCGCAGTCGGTCAGGGGCCGGCCGCTCTTGCTCATGGCCCAGTCCGACGCCGAGGCCGCCGGCCTTGGCGATGCGCAGACGGCCGTCATCGAGGGGCCGGGCGGGACGGCTACTGTCGAGGTCGCAGTCAGCCGGGAACGTCGGGCGGGTCAGGCCCGCGCCAGCGCCGCGTTCGCCGAGGTCCGAAACGTGTTCGGTTGGACCTGGGACGGCGTGCGGCCGGGCGAGCCGGTTTGCGTGACGGTCCGAAAGGCGTAGCAGGGAGGCGAGGATGCCCGAACAGGCGACGGCGGAATCCGTTGAGCGGCGTGTCGTGCTCGACCTGGACCGGTGCATCGAGTGCAAGTCGTGCATGGCGTCCTGTTATTACGGGCACGGCCGGATGGCCGGCGTCCAGTTCGTGGACATCGGTCCGGCGGTGCTGCCGATTGTGTGCCGCCAGTGCGACGACCCGGCGTGCGTCGAGGTGTGCCCGGCGGGCGCGATGCAGCGCGATGAGCGCGGCGTGGTGTCGCGGGGGATCTTCAGTTGTCGGGGATGCGGGTCGTGCGCGCGGGCGTGCCCGTTCGGGGTGCTGAGCCTGGAGATGGTCGGGCACCAGATTGCCAAGTGCGATCTGTGCGAGGATCGGCTCCAGCGCGGTCTGGATCCGCGATGCGTGGCGGTGTGTCCGACGGGGGCGCTGCGGTTTGCGACGGCCCAGGAGATCGAAGCGGAAGGGTTGACGGTGATCGGCGGGCGGGTAGCCGGAGATCACCCGATTAGACGGAGGTAGCCGAGAGTGGGCGCGATTGGAATCTTCCTGGCTGCGGCAGTCGGGACCCTGGCGATCGGGATGGTCTCGAGTTGGGTGGACCGGAAGGTGACAGCCCGCGTGCAGTATCGCGTCGGGCCGCCGCTGTTTCAGCCGGTGTACGACATCGCCAAACTGCTGGGCAAGGAGACGCTGCTGCCGGAGCGCGCGAAAGGCCGGGGGTTCCTGCTCGCGCCGGTGGTAGGGTTTGCGGCGGCGGCTGTGGGGGCGGCGATCGTGTGGCACGCGAACATCCGGCCGGCCGAGGGGTTCGTCGGCGACCTGATCGTTCTGCTGTACGTCCTGACGATTCCGGCGATTGCGGCCATCTACGGGGCGCTGGCGTCCGGCTCGCCGCACGCCACGTTCGGCGCCAGCCGCGAGATGAAACTGCTCATGTCCTACGAACTGCCGCTCGTGCTGGCGGTGCTGGTGCCGGTCGTGCAGGTTGTCAAAGGGGGAGGCGGGGCTACGTTCTCGATCGGTCAACTGGTGACGTTCCAGCAGACCAACGGCTGGGCGCTGTTCAGCCTCAGCGGTGTGATTGCGACGGCGGTGGCGCTTCTGTGCATCCAGGCCAAGTTGACGCTGGTGCCGTTCGACCTGCCGGAGGCCGAGACGGAACTGATGGGCGGCGCGCACCTGGAGTACTCCGGCCCGCCGCTGGCGATGATTAAACTGACGCGGTTCCTGCTGCTGGCGGTCGCGCCGGTCTTCTTGGCGACGCTTTTTGTGGGCGGCCTGGGCGATGCGGCATCGGGGTGGTCGTGGCTGGCGCTTGCGGGCAAGTTTGTCGTGTTTCTGGTTCTTGTCGTTCTGATCCGGAACACGAACCCGCGGATTCGGATTGACCAAGCGGTGCGGTTTTTCTGGTTCCGCATGGCGCCGCTGGCCGCAGTCGCGCTTGTGCTGGCGTGGCTGGGATATTGAGTCTGGCGTCTGGGATTTTGAGAGCCGAGATTTGAGATTTCAAATCCGAGATTTCAGGTTTGAGATTTGAGATGCGAGATTTGAGATTTCAGATTTGAGATTTCGGGTTTGAGATTTCAGACGGTGGACGGCAGAAAGGGAAGGGCATGGGCCTCGGAATCTGGGGGCTGAAACGGTCGCCGTGGGTGTACCACGTCAACGTGGGCGCGTGCAACAACTGCGACATTGAAGTTCTTGAACTCCTGACGCCTCGCTACGACGTCGAGCGCCTCGGCATCGTGCTGGTAGGGAGCCCGCGGCATGCCGACGCGCTGCTCGTGACGGGCTGCTGCACCCGCCAGGCGGCGCCGCGCCTCAAGGAGATCTACACCCAGACACCGAAGCCGTGCGTGGTGTTCTGTATCGGGTCGTGCGCCTGCACGGGGGGCATCTTCCGTCACTGCTACCATTTCGCACGGCCCGTGGACGAGGTGATTCGCGAGATCGACCCGGACGCCATCATCGCGTACGTGCCGGGTTGTCCGCCGAAGCCGGAAGCGATGATCGCGGGGGCGGCCGCCGCCCTGAGCACTTTATGAGGCTCGCAAGATGTCTGAAATCCAGGATGTAACCGGCAAGGCGATCGAGAGCACCGTCCTGTCGCGCGTCGTGACGGCGCTGGGCGGCATGGTCCTCGACGTGACGGAGCAGAACCCGCGGCGCGGCTGGGTGCGCGTGGACCCGGCCCGCATCCGCGAAGCGTCGCGGACCATGTTTTCCGAGCAGAAGGCCCGCCTGGCGACGGTCTCCGGGCTGGAGGTCCGCGACGGCATCGACATCCTGTACCACTGGTGCTTCGACAGCGAGCATTACATCGTGACGCTCAAGGCCCTGGCGGCCCGCCCGTCGATGGAGATCGATTCGGTCGGTCAGGATCTGCCGGCCGCGAACTGGATCGAACGCGAGATGCACGATCTCCTCGGCGCCCGGTTCCGCGGCCATCCGGACATGCGCCGCCTGATTCTGGCCGACGACTGGCCCGAAGGGGCGTACCCGCTACGGCGCGATTTCCACGTGCCCAAGGTCGATGGGAATGGCAAACGCGAAACCGACGAGTGGGCCGGCGCTGCCGACGAGGAGAAAACGCAGAAGCCGCCTGCCTCGCAGCCGAAGCGCCCGAAGCCCGGCCAGACGCTCATCAACCTCGGCCCGTTCCACCCGCTCCAGGAAGAGGCCGAGTTCTTCCAACTCTACTGCGAGGGCGAGACGGTCGTCGATATGGACATCCGCACCTCGTACAACCACCGCGGCATCGAAGAGTTCTCGAGCCGCCTGACCTGGGACCAGGTGCCGTTCCTGGTGGAGCGGGTGTGCGGCATCTGCTCGGCCAGCCATCCGTGGGCGTATATCCGGGCGGTCGAGGACATCTGCGGCATCCAGGCCCCCCCGCGGGCCGAGTACCTGCGGACCATCGTGGCGGAACTCGAGCGCCTGCACAGCCACATGCTCTGGATCGGCCTGGCCGGACACTTCCTCGGTTACAACACCGTCTGGATGTGGGCGTGGAAGTACCGCGAGCCGGTCATGGACATCCTGGAACTTACTACCGGCAGCCGCATCCACTATGCCAACAACCGCATCGGCGGCGTGCGGCGAGACGTCTCGGCGGACCTGTATCCGGAGATCCGCAAGGCGGTCGATTCGCTGAAGGCGCCGCTGGAGTTGATCACGAACGCCGTGCTCGACGACCCGGTGCTGCACGCGCGGTTGAAGAACGTCGGTGTGCTTTCGTACGAGGATGCGCTTCGCTGGGGCGCGGCGGGCCCTGCGGCGCGCGGCAGCGGCGTACCGATCGACGTGCGCCGCGACGACCCGCACGGCGCGTACGAGGAGGTGGACTGGGACGTCATCACCCGGCCCGAAGGCGACGTCTTCGCCAAGGCCGTCGTCCGGTGCCTGGAGTGTTTCGAGTCGGTCAAGATCATCGAGCAATGTGTTGACCGGATCCCCGACGGCCCGATCGCAGTCGAGGTGAGCCACGTCCCGCCGGGCGAGGCGTGCAGCCACTATGAGGCGCCGCGGGGCGAAACGTTCCACTACGTCCGAAGCGACGGCGGCGCGGGGCCCGTGCGGCACAAGATTCGTGCCCCGACATACGTGAATCTACCGTCCTTCAAGTCGTCGTGTATCGGGGAGCACATCGCCGACGTCACGATTACTCTGGCGTCGATTGACCCGTGTTATTCGTGTACCGAGCGGATGGCCCGCCTGGTGGATGCTGAGACGGGCAAGCCGCTCGGCACGTTCGACGATATGGTTCGCATCAGCCAGGAGCGGACGCGCCGCCTGCGCAAGGAGGTTTAGGAGCCGGGCATGGACTACATCTGGCTCATCTCGGTGCCGCTTGTCGCCGGGGTCTTGGTTTACGCCGCCTGGATTCTGGGCGGCCGCAAGAGTCCCCGGGGTCTCGGCCGGATTGCGGCCATGGCGGCCGTGGTGGCCGTGGCTTGGACGCTCTGGGAAGCGATCGGGATGTTCCGGTCTCCGCCGCCTCTCTGGATGAGTGAGGGGCGGATCGAATTGGGACCGCTGACGCTGGCCCTGGCGTTCCGGGCCGACGGCTTGTCAACGCTGATCGTCCTGGCGGCGTCAGGGATCGCGCTGATGGTTACGCTGTATAGTGTCCGCGCGATGGCCGACCACGACCGCGCCCCGGTCTACTATGCGTGGGTGCTCTGGACGCTGTCGGCGGTGACGGCGGCGGCGCTGGCGAACACGTTCCTGGTGTTGATCCTGGCGTGGGAGGTGGCCACGGTCCTGCTGTACCTGCTGATCGGCCTGGGGAAGCCGCAGAGCCGGGCCGGCGCGATGAAGACGTTCGCCATGCTCGGCTTTGCCGACCTGTGTTTGCTCCTGGGCGTGCTGCTCCTGTTCCAGGCCCAGGGCGGCGTCAACTCGCTGTTGTTGATGGGCGGCGTGCAAGCGCAGGCGACAGACCGGGCGCTGACGGTCGTGGCGTACCTGCTGATGGTGGCGGCGGCACTGGCGAAGGCGGGGGCCATGCCGCTTCATACGTGGATTCCCGCCGCCAGCAAGCACGCGCCCACGACGGTCTTTGCGCTGCTGCCGGCCGCGCTCGACAAACTGCTTGGCATCTACCTGTTGGCCCGGATTACGTTCGAGGTCTTTGCCGTCAACGCGTACCTGTCGGGCATGCTGATGATCATCGGCGCCGCAACGATCCTGCTGGCCGTGATGATGGCGATGATCCAGCACAATCTGAAGCGGCTGCTGGCGTTCCACGCCGTCAGCCAGGTAGGCTACATGGTGTTGGGGATGGGTCTGGCGGCGTCGATTCTGGCGGCCGGTCGTGCGGCCGGCGGTCTGACGGCCATCCAGCAGGGCGTTGCGACGATCGCCTTCTGCGGCGGCCTGTTCCATATGCTCAACAATGCCATTTACAAGGGCTGCCTGTTCCTGACGGCCGGGTCGGCCGAGCGGGTCACGGGCACGATGGACCTCGACCGGCTGGGCGGTCTGGCCCGGACGCTGCCCGTCACGTTCATCTGCTGCATCATCGCGGCGCTGTCGATTTCGGGCGTGCCGCCGATGAACGGGTTCGTCTCCAAGTGGCTCGTCTATCACGGGGCGCTTGGCGCCGGGACGCCTCTGGCGATGGTGTGCCTGGTGGCCGCCATCTTCGGGTCGGCGCTGACGCTGGCCAGTTTCGTCAAGGTTCTGCACTCGGTCTTTCTGGGGACGAAAGGCTCGGCGGTGCCGGCCGGCAACGAGCGGAAGGAAAGTGCGCCGATGGCCATCGCCATGGTGGTGCTGGCCCTGGCGTGCGTGTTCCTCGGTATCTGGGGCGGCTTGGCGGTGGACCGGCTGATCCTGCCGGCGGCCAATGCGGTCGGCCTCAAGACGGCGGGCATCAGCGCAACGCCTTGGGCACTGGAACTCGGCGGCGCCAAGGCGACGGGCCTCTGGGCGCCGTCAACGGCGTCGGTGCTGCTCGTGATCGGCGTCATAATCGGCCTGCTCATCTATCTGTACGGCCGCGCGATGCGCGTCCGCGTCGTCGGGAACTTCGTTGCCGGGGAGGACGCCTCCTCCGACGAACTCTGGCACGTCTCGGGGACGCATTTCTACGAGACGATCCGTCGTCTGCCGGCCCTGGAATGGGCGTTCGGCGATGCCTCTGCCGGTGCGTTCGACGTGTACCGGTTGGTTGGCCGGTACGGCGATACGCTGGTCCAGCGGCTTCGCGGCTGGCATACGGGCTTGGTGGCGGTGTACGCGAGTTGGGTGATTATCGGCTTGGTGGTGCTCGTGGCGGTTCTGGCGCTGGCCTAAGACGTCGTTCGAGCCCGCTGCGGAAGCAGCGGGACATACTGCCATCGGGATTGCCGCAAGGAGAAGGGGATCGCTCGATGGACCCGGTGCTCCTGCTGTTGCTGGTCCTTCTGGGTTTCATGCTTGCCGGCTCGCTGATCGCCGTGGAGACGCGGGACCTGCTTTCGAGCGTCATCTGCGTGGGCGCCGTGGGGTTCGGCACGAGCCTCGTGTTCCTGCTGCTCGGTGCGCCGGACTTGGCGATAACGCAGGTCGTGGTCGAGATCCTGGTGCTGGTGGTGCTGGTGCGCGTGGTCATTACGCGCCGGGACGAGACCCACGTGTCGAGCCGTGCGACGCTGCCGGTCGGGCTGGTGCTGCTGGCGCTGGGGATCATGGCCGCCGTCGTGTTCGGGACGCTCGCGACGGGCGAGGACGAGGGGCTGACGATGCGGCCGTTCGGCAACCCGCTGCTGAACGAGCAGACCGAGGCGTCCGTCATGGCGCCGGCGGGCGAGACCGCGCCCGAGGGCGCCCCGGCCCGGATGCCAAAGAGCGTCGGCGGGGCCTTCCTGGCGCACGGCCTGACCGAATCGCAAGGCTCCCGGGGGACGGGGGCGGCGAACTACGTGATGGGAATCCTGCTCGATTACCGCGCGTACGACACGTTGGGCGAGGCGACGGTCATTTTCGTCGCTGTCCTCGGGGCGTACGCGATCCTTCGCAAGGTGGGGAGAAGCCGTCATGCAGGGAATGAGTCCGATCGTTAAGAACATCACGCGCCTGGTGGCGGGGTTCATCGCCCTGTTCGGCATCTACATTGTGCTGTACGGGCACGTGACGCCGGGCGGTGGTTTTGCGGGCGGCGTGATTCTGGCCGGTGGGCTGGCGCTCGTGGTGCTGGCCTTCGGCGAGGAATTCGCCCGGAAGGCCCTGACGCACGAGGCGGCGCAGACGGCCGACTCCATCGGGGCGGTGCTGTTCCTGCTGATTGCCCTGCTGGGCTACGCGGGAGGCGTCTTCTTCACCAACCTGCTGCCGGTGGGCGAGGTCGGGAAGTTGTTCTCGGCCGGCATCATCGCGCCGTGCAACGTTGCCATCGGCATCAAGGTCGGGGCGGGGCTGTTCGGCGTGTTCGTCGCGCTGGCGGTGTTCCGGCGCGCCGGAGCCGGCAGTTCGACGGGAATGATCGAGGGGTAGAAACGGTTCAGGGGGCCCCGGACGCGGGTCCCCGGAGGTGGGAGACGCAAGATGACGCTTGCCATGGTTCCGTACATGCTCGCGTTTCTGATCTTCGTCGTGGGCCTCTACGCCATCGTGGCGAAGCGGAACCTGATCAAGGTGGTCGTGGGCCTGCTGATCCTGGACTACGCGGCCAACTTGCTGCTGGTGCTGGTCGGATACCGGACGCCGGCGGAAGGGGCCCCCGTGGCGCCCATTCTTGTCGGAGGCGCGGAGAAGGCGGCAGACCTTGCGGCCCGCGCCGTGGATCCCCTGCCGCAAGCCCTGATCCTGACGAGTATCGTCATCGGTCTGAGCGTCACGGCCCTGGTGGTGGCGCTGGCGATCCGTCTGTACGAGAAGTACGGGACGTTCGATACGGGACTCATGCGGAACCTGAAAGGATAACGCCGTGGACCAGGTGGTGCCGCTGTTGGTTGCGATTCCGCTGGCGGGCGGCTTTCTGATTCCGGTCATCGGCCGGCTCACCAAGTCGCACCGCGCGACGGCCGTCCTGCCTATCGTCATGGCGTGTGCTCTGCTGGTGATTGCCGTCCTGCTTCTCGCTCGCCCCGGCGAGACCGTGGTGTACTGGGTGGGCGGGTGGACGTTCCCGATCGGGATCAGCCTGGTGGCCGACGGCCTGTCGAAACTGGTGGTCCTGGTCATCGCGGTCGTCAGCCTGCTCGCGCTCCTGTTCAGCCTGGAGTACATGACGCATTACACCAGTCCGGGGCTCTACTACGGCCTGTTCATGCTGATGGTCGCGGGGATGAACGGCGTGGTCATCTCGGGCGACATCTTCAACATCTTCGTGTTTCTCGAGATCGCCGGCATTGCGAGTTACGCCCTGGTGGCCTACGGCACGGAGGCCGACGAACTGGAGGCCAGTTTCAAGTACCTCGTCTTGAGCGCCATCGCCAGCGCGTTTATCCTCCTCGGAATCGCCTTCGTTTACAACGTGACCGGCCACCTGAACTGGGCGAAGATTGCGGAGGTCATCCGGACGGGCGGCGGCCTGACGACGCCGCTGTACGTGGCGGCGGCGTTCTTCATCATGGGGTTCGGCCTGAAGGCGGCCATGGTGCCGTTCCATGCCTGGCTTCCGGATGCCCACCCGTCGGCCCCCGCGCCGATCTCGGCCATGCTCTCGGGCGTCCTGATCAAGGCGTGCGGCGTGTACGTCCTGTGCCGGCTGACGTTTTCGGTCCTGGGCAACCACCAGATGTTCGGGACGGTTCTGGTGGTCCTGGGCACGCTGTCGATGGTGCTCGGTGCGCTGATGGCCATCGGCCAGGGAGACCTGAAACGCCTCCTCGCCTATTCGTCCATCAGCCAGGTCGGGTACGTGGTCCTGGCGGTCGGCGCGGGCCTGGTGGGGCTGGGGCTCGCCAAGGACTCGGAGCCCCTGGCGGCGGCGGCGCAGTTGGCTGTGTTCGGCGGCCTGTTCCATCTCGTGAACCACGCGGTGTTCAAGAGCCTCCTGTTCCTGTGCAGCGGCTCGATCGAGTACGCGACCGGCACCCGGCGGCTGGATCAACTCAGCGGCCTCGCGCAGCGGATGCCCGTGACGGGCTGGACGCTGCGCGTCGGGGCGCTGGCGATCAGCGGCGTCCCGCCGTTTGGCGGGTTCGTGTCGAAGTTGATCATCATTCTGGCCTTGACTCGGATGGCCGCCCTCGCACATTGGGCGTTCTACATCCCGGTGGCTCTGGCGGTCGCAACGGCCGTCGTCACGTTGGTGTATTACGCGAAGGTGTGGCGCTCGGTCAGCGGCGAACCCTCAGACGTGACCGACGGCGCGCGCGAAGTCCCGGTCGCCATGTGCCTGGCATCGGTGGTTCTGGCGGTGCTGTGTCTGGCGACCGCGCTGGTGATCCTGCCGTCGGTCAGAGGCCGTCTGATCGATCCGGCGGTGCGGGTCTTTGCGCCCGCAGAGGTGGCATCGGAGTCGGCCACGGCGTCGGGAGATAGCGAGGTCGGCACCCCTGCCGCGGCGCAGGTTGCCGCGAAAGAAGGGATGACACCATGAAACAGGTTCTCTGCATCCTGTTCACGTTCGCCCTGTGGCTGCTGCTGACGTGGACGCCCGGCGTCGCCGACGTGTTCGTGGGCGTGGTGGTGGCGCTGCTGGTTGCGACGCTCCTCGCGCACATTTACCCGGATAACCCCCACAAGGCGCTTGACCCGCGTCGCTGGTTCTGGATGGCGCTCTATATCCCGTACTTCCTCTACTACTGCGTGCACGCGAACCTCGACGTCGCCTACCGTGTGTTGCACCCGGACGTGCCCATCCGGCCGGGCATCGTGAAGGTCCGGACCGAACTGGAGAGCGAGATGGCCAAGACGTTCCTCGCCAACTCCATCACCCTGACCCCTGGCACGCTGACGGTGGACATCGACGGGGCGGACCTGTACATCCACTGGATCAACGTGGTGGGGGAGGGGGTTGAGGAGCACTCGGCCCTCATCGTGAGGCGGTTCGAGAGACTGCTGAGGAGGATTTTCGAGTGACGACGTTCCTGCTCATCGCCGCCGCGGTCCTCCTGCTTGCCGCGTTTCTGTGTCTGTACCGCATCGGACAGGGACCGACGGCGCCGGACCGGACCGTGGCGATCGACATCCTGGGGACGCTCATCGTGGGTTTCTGCTGCATCATGGCCCTGTGGACCGGCCAGGACTTTTACATGAACATTGCCATCGCCTGGGCGCTGCTGTCGTTTATCGGGACCATCGCCCTGGCGAAGTACCTGGAGGGCCGCTACTACGATGAATGAGACCGCGGCGCAAATCATCATCGGCATCGGCCTGGCGTTCGACCTGTTCGGCTGCATCGGCCTGGTGCGCCTGCCCGACGTGTACAACCGGGTGCAGGCGGCCACGAAATGCGTAACGCTCGGCACGTGCTTTATCCTTCTGGGGACGGCCGTCTATGGGATGAGCGCGGCAATGGGCATCAAGGCAATGCTGTGTGCGGTCTTCATCCTGCTCACGTCCCCGGTGGCGGCCCACGCCATCGCACGCGGCGCCTATAAGTCCGGCGTGCGTCTCTGGGAAGGCAGCGTCGTGGACCGCTACGGCCAGGAGAAGCACCCGTCGCGGCCGCCGGACGAGCGGACCGAGCCCGCCCAGGCCGGCGAGGTGCTCAGCGCAGGCAGGGAGTCGGGATGAAGAAGCCAAAACTCAGAGAACTCGGCGAGGCCGTCAAGGCGCTGGTCCGCGGGCCGGCCACCATCAAGTTCCCCTTCGAGCCGTACGAGGCCCCGGAGGGCTTTCGCGGCAAGCCGACGTATTCCGAGGACGACTGCATCGGCTGCGGCGCCTGTGCCGAGGTCTGCCCGAGCCAGTGCATCGCTCTTGTCGATGACGCCGAGGCGAAGCCGCCCGTCCGGAGGCTTCAGATCCACTTCGACGCGTGCATCTACTGCGGCCAGTGCGAACTCAACTGTACCACCGAGAAGGGCGTCCATCTGACCACCGAGTACGACCTGGCCTGCTTCGACCGGACGGCGTGCCTTGAGGCGGTCGAGAAGGAACTGGTTCTGTGCGAGGTCTGCGGGGCGGTCGTCGGCTGCCGCGACCATCTGCTCTGGGTGGCCGAGCGCCTCGGCGCCAAACGCTACGCCAACCCCACGCTCGTCCTGCTGGCCGACGGGGAACTGGGCCTGGTGAGCGGCGAGTCGCGCCGCGACCCCGACCGGCAGCCCGACCGCAGCGACACGATGCGGGTTCTGTGTCCCAAGTGCCGGCGGACCACGATCCTGCGAGAGATCTGGGGTGCCTGAGCGGCTGGAAACGTTCTTGATCCTTCGCGCGGCGGGCAGGCTTGTCCGTCGCGTTTGGTTTCGGTAATCTGGCGCGGTGACCCGGGAAGGCCGCCGCGCGGACCTTTCGAGAATGCCCCCGGAAGGAGACGGATGGCCGCCGCACGCTACCGTTTCTGCGATACACCGGAGGAACTGGCCCAGGCCCTTGGCGAAGTCGTTCCGCGGCCGACGGCCGTCGTCGGCGTCGGGATGCCGCTGTGCGGGGACGACGGTTTCGGCCCGGCGGTGGCGGCGGCGATCCAACCCACGGACGTCCTCCGCCCGTTTGACGTTCAGGGCGTGCCGGAGAGTTTCCTGGGGCCTATTGTTGGATCGGATTGCCCCGGCGTGCTGTTTGTCGATACGGCCGACCTCGGCGCCGCGCCGGGCCGGCTCGCGCTCGTCGGGCCGGAGCATCTGGCGGAAGTGAACGTCTCGACCCACGTGGTCTCGCTGGGGTTGATGGCCGAGGCGGTCAAGAGCCTGGCCCGTGAGACGACCGAAGGCCGCGAGGTCCGCTGTGTCCTGCTGGCCGCGCAGCCGCAGAACCTGAAGCGCATCGACCACCTGAGTCCGCCCGTCCGGGAGGCCGTCCGTCGCGCGGTGGCGGGCATCGAGGCCTTTGCAAAAGGGGCGCCGGCCCGGTAGGATTCCCCGGACACGCGAAGGCCGACTCACGACGCGAGAGGCCGCACCTGGCCGTTTCGCGCCGTCGCAGCGCTCCCCCCCAGGTCTCACCCATCCGCACCGTTTTCGGCTGGGAAAAACGCACCGGTAGGGGAAAAATCAATTGCTTTTTTGAAATGCGCGATTAAAATGGCTGTTGGACACACGGGGGCCCCGACATGGAATCGCGCAGCAGACAATCAGGCAGTACCCGGAAGCGTTTGCTCAACAGTGCGTGCGAGGTCTTCGCCGAGAAGGGCTATCGCGACGCGACGATCGCCGAGATCTCGGAGCGGGCCGGTGCCAACATCGCGGCGGTCAACTACCACTTCGGCAAAAAGGAGAGTCTGTACGCTGAGGCGTGGCGTCACTCGTTCCACACGTCGCTGGAACTGCACCCGCCGGACGGTGGAGTTCGCGCGGATGCGCCGCCCGAGGAGCGTCTTCGTGCCCGCCTGCTCGCTCTGCTCCGCCGCATTGTCGATGAGCGCTGCCGCGAGTTCTCCATCACGAGCACCGAACTGGCCAACCCGACAGGTCTGCTTCAGGAGGTCATGCGTGAGGCGATCCAGCCCCTGCGCAAGAAGATGACGGGCCTCGTTCGCGAACTGCTCGGGCCGCACGCCTCCGATACCGACGTCCTGTTTTGCCAAGTCAGCACGTTGAGCCAATGCATAGACGTGATGACGCGGCAAAGGTTGATCCGGCAGATCGGTCGACATGGCCCTCCGCCCATCCGCGACATCGACGCCTACGCCGACCATGTTGCGACGTTCTCGCTGGCGGGGATCCGAGTCGTCCGCGAGCGGGCCGAACGGAAAGCCAAAGGAGACGGGGGCGGGCGAGGGAGCAGAAAATGACCGACCCGCCTGCGCTGCCCCCACACCCGCGTGTCCTCGCCCTCGTGTCTTGTGTGGTTCTGGCGGGTCTGCCCTCCTGCGCGACCCAACTGAAAGACGCGCAGGCGCCGGTCGCGATGCCGGTGACGTTCTCGCACACCGGCACGGAGACCGTCCCACAGAAGTGGTGGACCGCCCTGGGCGACGCTCAACTCGACGCGCTCATCGAACGGTCCCTTTCGGGGAACCTGAGCCTGCGGGGTACGTGGGACCGTCTCGACCAGTCCGCCGCCACCGCCCGAAGGGCCGGCGCGGCCCTCTACCCCAGCCTGACGGGCACCGCCGAGGCGTCGCGAACGCGGACCGTCCCCGATGGCCGGCCTCGCGTCTACCAGAACACGTTCTCGCTGGGTCTGGCGGCCGCCTACGAGGTGGACCTGTGGGGGCGGGTGCGGTCAACCGTCAACGCCGCTGAACTGGAGGTCCGCGCCACCCGCGAGGATCTGGTCACCGCCGCCATGAGCCTGGCAGCCGAAGTCGCCGGCACCTGGTATCGCATCGTCGATCAGCGCGGCCAGATGAGACTGCTCGACGAGCAGATTCGCACCAACGAGGAATACCTCGAACTGGTGACGCTGCGTTTCCGTCGCGGCAAGGTGTCGGCGGTCGACGTTCTCCAGCAGCGTCAACTGGTGGAGGCGACGCGAGCCGAGAAGGTGCAGACCGAGTCGAGCCTCAAGGTCCTGGAACACCAACTGGCGATCCTGCTTGGCCGGTCGCCCCAAACCCGGGTCGCCGGCGGCGCCCTGCCGGCTCTTGCCCCTCTGCCCCGCACGGGTCTGCCGTCGGAGTTGATCCGGAAGCGGCCCGACACCCGCAGCGTCTACTATCGTCTTCAGGAGGCCGACCAACAGGTTGCCGCCGCCGTTGCCGACCGTTTTCCGCGGCTCAGCCTCTCGGCCGCAGCCGGGACAACCGCCGTCGAGGTCCGCGACCTGTTCGAGAACTGGCTGGCGAGCATCGCCGCCAACCTGACGGCGCCGCTGCTGGACGGCGGCCAGCGCGAGGCCGAAGTCGACCGCACCCGCGCCGTGGCGTCGGAACGGCTCCATGCGTATGGCCAGACAGTCCTGGAGGCCCTCAAGGAAGTGGAGGACGCACTGGTCCAGGAGTCGCAGCAGCGCCGGTACGTCGCCAGCCTTGAGGAGCAACTCGACCTGTCCGCGAAGGCCGTCGGCCAGACGCGCGGACAGTACGTCACGGGCGGCGTCGACTACCTGCGTGTCCTGTCGGCGCTCCAGTCGCACCAGCGGCTCCAGCGCAGTCACCTTCAGGCCGAGCGGGAGTTGATACAGTTCCGGATCGACCTGTACCGGGCTCTTGGCGGCGGCTGGGAGATGGAGCGTCCGGCGGCGAGCCCTGCCGGCAGCCAAGAGAACGTGGCGACGAGGTGACGCCTCAGCGCCCCTGCATGCGAACGAGGTGAAGAGCATGGCATCGAAACAGCAAACGGATCCGTCGGCCGACGCCGCCACACGTACCGGCCTCCCGCCGCGACGTCGCGGACGGGTGCTGATCGGACTAGTTCTGCACGTCGTGCTGCCGCTGGCCATCTTGGGCGTGGGAGCCCTGCTGACAGCATTCCTGATCACCACCGGGCCGGGGGCCGCCCAGAAGCAGCCGGACCGGCGGGCCACGCTCGTGGACGTCGAGGTGGTGGCGTTCGGGGGGCACGGGGCGACCGTCCACGCGATGGGCACGGTCATCCCTGCCCGGGTCATCGACCTGCACCCGCGCGTCAGCGGCGAGATCACCGACGTGGGCGCCGAATTCCTCCCTGGCGGGCGCTTCGGCGCAGGCGAGACCATGATCCAGATCGATAGGGAGGATTACGAATTGGCGGTCGAGCGGAACACCCTGGCCCTTGACCAGTCGGAACTCGCCGTCCAGCGGTGCGACCTCGCGATCGAGCAGAAGCAGAGCGACGTGGCCCGCAGAGAAGGCGAACTGAAACTCGAACTCGGCCAACAGGCCGTCGCCGAGCGCGAGTACGAACTGCTCGGCGAAGCCGTCAGCGAGTCCGAGAAGGAACTGGTCCTGCGGCAGCCACAACTCAGGACGGTCCGGGCCGAGGAGCGGGCCGCCAAGGCCGCCTTGAAAGACGCCGAGGTGGCCAAGCGGTCGGCCCAGACCGCCATTCGGGAGACCCAGAATGCCTTCAAGCAGGCCCGGCTCGACCTTCAGCGCACCGCGATCCGCGCACCGTTCAACGCCGTGGTTCGGTCGCGCGAGGTCAACCTCGGGGCCACCGTGACCCCGTCCACCCGGTTGGCCACGCTCGTCGGCACCGACGAGTACTGGGCCGAGGTGTCCGTGCCGGTGGACCAACTCAAGTGGATCGCCATTCCGCAATCGACTGCCGAGCAGGGGGCGGCGGTCCGGGTGTACAACGAGGCGGCGTGGGGCGCCGGCGTGTTCCGGACCGGGCGCGTCTGCCGCCTGACAAGCGACCTCGAGGAGCGTGGCCGCATGGCTCGCCTGCTCGTCTCGATCGACGATCCGCTCTCGCTGAAGGCGGACAACCGGGACAAGCCGACGGTTCTGATCGGCAGTTACGTTCGTGTCGAGATCGAGGGGACCGAACTGGAATCGGCGGCGCCGATCAGCCGGAGCCTCCTCCGCGACGGTCACAACGTCTGGATCATGAACGCAGACAACCGGCTCGAGATCCGCCCCGTGACGGTTGCGTTCCGCAGCCGCGACCGCGTCCTTGTGACCGAAGGCGTGCGGCCGGGCGAGCGTCTCGTGACGACCGATCTGGCGGCGCCCGTCGAGGGCATGCCCCTTCGCGTGCGGGCCGACGGGCCCTCGCCGACGGCTCCCGCAGGCGAGGACGAGCAGCCCCACGCGGCCGGCGAGGTGAACCCCTGATGACCAGCCCCGAGACGCTCAACCCGAAGCCCGGCCCCATCGCCTGGATGGTCAAGAACCGGGTGACGCCGAATCTGCTGATGCTGGTTCTGCTCGTGGGCGGATTCCTCGTCGCCACGCAGATCAAGCAGGAGGTGTTCCCTGACTTCGACCTGGACGTCGTGACCATCAGCGTGCCGTACCCCGGCGCCAGCCCGGAGGAGGTGGAGCGCGGTATCGTGCTGGTGGTCGAGGAAACCATTCGCGGTATCGACGGCGTCAAGGAAGTCACCGCCAGCGCCGCCGAGGGGCGCGGCACCGTCAACGCCGAACTGTTCGACGACGCCGACCGCCAGAAGGTGTACCAGGAGATCAAGCAGGCGGTCGACCGTATCCTAACGTTCCCGGAAGATGCCGAGGAACCCGACGTCATGCTCCAGACCCGCCGGCGCCAGGTGCTGACGGTCGAGGTGTACGGTAACGTGGGCGAATGGGTCCTGCGCGAGATCGTCGAGGAAGTCCGTGACCGCCTGCTGCTGGATCCCCAGATTACGCAGATCGAGTTTCGCGGCGTGCGGCAGCACGAGGTCCACATCGAGGTGCCGCAGGAGAACCTCCGGGCCTACGACCTGACGCTCGGCCAGATTGCGCGCCGCGTCGCCGCGACGTCGATTGAACTGCCGGGCGGCAAAATCGAGACGTCCGGTGGCGAGATCATGCTCCGCATGAAGGAACGCCGCGACTGGGCCCGCGAGTTCGCCCGCATCCCCGTCATCACGGCGGCCGACGGCACGACGCTTCATCTCGACGACATCGCGATCGTGCGCGACACCTTCGAGGACGCCGACTGGGTTGGCACGTACAACGGCGCCCGCGCCATGGGCATTGCCGTCTATCGTGTCGGCGAGCAGACGCCCATCAGCGTGTCGGACGCCGTCCGCCGGGCCATGACCGAGATCGAAGCCGACCTGCCTCCGGGCGTCCACTACAGCATTCGGAGAGACAGGTCCGACATCTACCGCCAACGCCTGGAACTGCTGCTGAAGAATGCGGCCATGGGCCTTGTGCTCGTGCTGCTGGTGCTCGGTCTGTTTCTGGAGATCCGACTGGCGTTCTGGGTGACGATGGGCATCCCCATATCGTTCCTCGGGGCGTTTCTGTTCTTCCCGTTGATGGACGTGACGATCAACATGATCTCGATGTTCGCGTTTATCATCACCCTGGGTATCGTGGTGGACGACGCGATCGTCGCGGGCGAGAACATCTACGAGTACCGCCGGCGCGGTATGGGGTTCATCGAGGCGGCCGGCCGGGGGGCCCGCGACGTGGCCGTGCCCATCTCCTTCAGCATCTTGACGAACATTGTCGCGTTCCTGCCTATGATGTTTGTGCCGGGCTTCATTGGCAAAATCTGGCGCGTCATCCCGCTGGTGGTGGTCACGGTGTTCACGATCTCGTGGGTCGAGGCGCTGCTGGTGCTGCCGGCGCACCTGGGCCATGCCAGGGAGGGCGGCCGCACCGCCTTCGGCCGATGGCTGCACGAGCGGCAGCAACGGTTCAGCAACGCCTTTTCGCGGTTCATTGAGAAAGGGTACGGGCCGTTCATGGACCGTTGCCTGCGGACCCGCTACCTGACGATCTCCGTCGGTCTGGCGGTGCTGGCCGCCGTCGTCGGATACGTTGCCAGCGGCCGCATCGGCATAATCCTCATGCCCAAGGTCGAGTCGGACTACGCGCTGGCGTCGGCCGTGTTGCCGGTGGGCAGTCCGCTGGCGCGCGTCGCAGTCGTCCGAGACCGGCTCGAAGAAGCCGCCAACACCGTCGTGGCGGAACACGGCGGCGAGCGGTTGCTGGAGGGAGTTTTCTCGCTGATCCGCGAGAACGCCATCGAGGTCCGGGCCTATCTGACCGAGCCGGATATGCGGCCGATCAGCACGGCCAGGTTCACCCGCCTATGGCGTGAGAAGGTGGGGCAGGTACCTGGTCTGGAGTCGCTGCGCTACATCTCCGATGCCGGCGGCCCCGGCGCCGGCGCCGCGCTGACGATCGAACTCAGCCATCGCGACATCGACGTGCTCGACCGCGCCAGCAGCGAACTGGCCGGCACCCTGGCCACGTTCCCGAACGTCAAGGATATCGACGACGGCTACACGCCCGGCAAGCAGCAGTTGGACTTCACGCTGCGGCCCGAGGGCGACAGCCTGGGCCTGACCGTCCGCGAGGTGGCCCGGCAGATGCGCAACGCCTTCTACGGCGCCGAGGCCCTGCGTCAACAACGCGGGCGGAACGAGATCAAGGTCATGGTCCGCCTGCCCGAATCCGAGCGCGTCAGCGAATACGATATCGAGGAACTCCTGATCCGTACCCCCGCCGGACGCGACGTGCCGCTGCGGCAGGTGGCGCGGGTCGAGCGCGGCCGGGCCTACACCGACATCACCCGCCGCGAGGCCCGACGGACCGTGAGCGTCACCGCCGACGTCGAGCCCATCGGCGAGACCGGCAAGGTTCAGGCCGTGCTGACGGCCGACGTGTTGCCGCGCCTCGCCCGCGACTACGCCGGCCTCGGTTACAGTTACGAGGGCAGGCAGGCCGACCTGCGGGAGAGCACCGGGAATCTGCTCGGCGGATTCGTCCTGGCCCTGCTGGCGATCTACGTCTTGCTGGCCGTCCCCTTCCGCAGTTACGTTCAGCCGCTCGTCGTCATGATGGCCATTCCGTTTGGAATCGTCGGCGCCGTGCTCGGCCACCTGCTCATGGACTACAACCTGAGCATCATGAGCATGATGGGCGTCGTGGCCCTGGCGGGGGTGGTCGTGAACGACTCGCTCATCCTGATCGATTACGCCAACCGGTTGCGCAGGAAGGGCGACGGGCCGTTCGACGCCATCCATCGGGCGGGCGTCCGCCGCTTCCGGCCGATACTGCTGACCACGCTGACCACCTTCGGCGGGCTGGCGCCGATGATCTTCGAGACATCGCGGCAGGCGCGGTTCATGATTCCAATGGCCCTCTCGCTCGGCTACGGAATCCTGTTCGCGACGCTCATCACGCTGCTGCTTGTGCCCTGCCTGTACCTGGTTGTGGAAGACGTGCGGCGTCTGTTCGGCATCAAGGACGCCCATGCCGCTGCGGAGGCAGCCGCCGTCCGGCTGCCTGTGTCCTGACCCGCGTCGACCGCGCCGTGGCCCTGCGAATGCCCTTCTTGTGCCGCGCAGGAGAACGGCTGTATTGAGTCGTTCATCGGGAATCTCTGAGGGCAATTGGTCCCGCGGGAAATCACCTACGCGTTGCTCGGGGCGAAGGTTCTGGTCTGGCGCCGGGGTGTTCACTACAATCGACTCACGCCGCATCCCGGCTTGCCGGGACGGGGGTACCAGCCATGGTTGAAGTACGGCAAACTCGGTGGTAGTCGGGGGAGTTGATGATGAACGGCGGCACGGCGCCTGAGGGATCTTGGCGGCTTCAGGACGTGCCGTGCGACTACTGCGGCGCAGAAGCGAGTGACGTAGTCTGCACGGGTTTCGACCGGCTGCACAGGCTGCCGGGACAGTTCAACGTGGTTGTGTGCCGCGAGTGCGGTCTGGCACGCACGAACCCTCAGCCGACCACGGAGAGTCTGGCAACGGCGTATCCAAAGTCGTACGGACCGCACCAGGCGGGGCCGCGTGCGGCGGCGCCTGGGGGGTTCCTGCGCTGGGTGCTGGTCAATTACCGCGGCTACCCGCTGGGCAAACAGGCCCCGGCGCTGGTCCGGTGGCTGATGCGGCCGGGTGCGATGCTCGCCCTTCGCCGCCGCCGGTTGCTGGGCTACGTTCCTTACGAGGGGAGCGGACGTCTGCTGGACTTCGGTTGCGCAACGGGCAAGTACGTCGGGCGTATGGCCGCCGCCGGCTGGGAGGCTGAAGGGATCGACCTCAGTCCGGAGGCCGTACGCCTCGGACGCGAAGCCGGTCTTGTCATCCACGAGGGGACCTTGCCGGGGACGGACCTGGAGGCCGAATCGTTCGACGTCGTCAGCATGTGGGCATCCATTGAACACCTGCCTGGCCCGATGGCGACTCTGAAAGCGATTCGTGGGTTGCTGCGGCCGGGGGGGCGGCTGCTGATAGCCTGTCCGCGCTTCAACAGTCTGTCGGCGAAATGGTTTGGCTCCGCGTGGTACGGCCTGGACCTGCCGAGGCACCTGACGCATTTTACGCAAGCCACCTTGCGGCGGCATCTGGAGAAGGCGGGCTTTCGGATCGAGAGAGCGTGGTCCCTGCGACGGCCCGGTTTTATTCGCCGAACGTTTGCTCAGTTGGCCGACGAGAGAGGGAGGATGATCCACGCGCGGCTTGCCCGCTCGCGGTTCATCGCGGGCCTGCTGGGTCTCATCGGGCTTGTGGTCCGCCGAACAGATGAGATACTTGTCTCGGCCAGACGGATATAGGCCGGCAGGTGTGCGCCGCAAGCCGACCGCATGCGACACAAAAGCCTTGCGTCCGTGCGGGGGGCGACTACACTACTGCCCGCTCGGCAAGATAAGCGTTTTTCGGCCCCGTTTGATCGCAAAAGTGGGCCTGACCTGCTGTTTTCTCGCATAGGCCGGGTCCACGCTGACCCCGAGTTAGCGTTGTAGTACTAACCGAAAACCTATGACCCCACACGCGCTAGAACCCGATGCGGCCGGGCGGCCTTCGGCCGAGCCTGCGAAGGGGCTGCGGCTCCTGATTGCGATGCCGGCTCTTAACGAGGAAAAGGTCATCGCCGACGTCATCGGCGGCGTGCCCGAATCCATTCCCGGCGTGAGTTCCTTCAAGATCGTTGTGGTTGACGATGGAAGCACCGACCAGACGGCGGCCAGGGCGATGGAGGCCGGTGCGGTGGTGCTGAAGCACCTGAAAACGCTAGGGGTGGGAGGGGCGTTTCATACGGCCCTGGCCTATGCGATCGAGCGTGGCTTTGACTTGGTGGTGAGCATTGATTCGGACGGTCAGTTCGATCCCGGCTACATTCCGGCGTTAATCGCCCCTATCGTCGCCGGGGAGACCGATTTTGTCACTGCCTCGCGGTTCAAGGATCCGGCACTGCTGCCGAAGATGCCCTGGATCAAACGCTGGGGAAACAGGTTGATGAGCCGGCTGATCTCAAGGATTTCCGGTCACACGTTCTACGACGTGTCGTGCGGCATGCGGGCCTACAACCGCCGCGCCCTGTTGCACCTGAACCTGTTGGGGGCCTTTACCTATACCCAGGAGGTGTTCTTGAACTTGGCGTTCAAAGGGCTCCGGATTGCGGAAGTGCCTGTCCCCGTTCAGGGCCGGCGCGAGCACGGCACGAGCCGGGTGGCCTCGAGCCTGTGGCAATACGGTTTCAGGACGCTGCGGATCATCTTCCGCTGCTATCGCGACTATCGTCCGATGCGGTTCTTCGGGCGCATTGCCCTCGCCCTGGCTGTCCCGGCCGTTCTGTTGGAAGGCTTTCTGCTGATTCACTATCTGCGAACGGGGCAGTTCTCACCGCACAAGTGGGCGGGCTTCACGGGGCTGGGGCTCATCGTGCTATCGCTGGCGGCCATGCACATGGGGATGATCGGCGACATGCTCGACCGCCACCGGACCTACCTCGAAGAACTCTTGTACCAGGCGCGCCGCAGGGACGGCCGCGACAGAGAGGCCGCTCGGAATCGGCGCAAGGCCGGCACGCCGGACACTTAGCCGGACTTTCGGCAGATTGCCAAGAGGTCGAGGCAGTTGTCCGTGGCGTCTTTTGTAATAGCGTAATCGTCGATGCTGTATCGTGAGGCCCAATCCTCGTCGGCTGCGTCCCTCTTTTTCCTCGGCACGATCCGCCGCACGATGCTCGTGGCAAGCGGCTTGAGGCGATTCGGAATCAGCCGCCTGAGACCCAGGGGATCCAGGGAAACGATCTTCAGCGATTGCCGGATACGGGCCATTTCGATCTCGTGTACCTCCGGACCTGCAGTGATGCCTGACATCTCGACGCGGTCGAACCGCTCCGCGAGGAGTTCCGCTAACTGTACCGCCCGATATTCCCGGACATGGTATTGATTCCACGGCTTGCCGCCCGGCTTCAGCCGGTTGGCGGCGTTCGGGGTGGTCAGGATAAAGCACCCTGCCGGCTTCAAGACCCGTGCCACCTCCGAAACGTACAAGCGGTCGTGCGGAACGTGTTCGATTACCTGGAACGACACCACGGCATCCAGCGTCTCGTCTTCAAATGGGAGGCGCTCGCCGTCGTAGCAGCGGAAGCGGCAGTTGTCCGTCTCGTACTGCTCATTCGCATGAGCAATCGTCTGCTCGTCCACGTCCAGGCCGACGATGCGGCCGCCGCCGGCCGACAGTCGATGGGTGCCGTATCCCTCGCCGCATCCCAGGTCAAGCACCGATTCGCAACCGGTCAGCGTCCGTTTCGCAAACTCGTACGCGAACAGATGGCGCAGGACCATCAGGTGATCGTTCCTGGAATGCGCCTGTTGAGGAACGAGGCGTTCGCTCGTTTTCGGCAGCAGCCGTGCCATGGGGACCCTCTATCAACGGCCTTGCGCCCCGCTTGCCGCTGATTGTGACGAGGGGGCTGGCGGGAGGCAAGAGCAAACAACCGCGGGGCTGGTCGTACGGGGTGGCAAAAAGCCTAGACGCACCCGTTCGCGGCGGGCTATGATGCTCGCCGAATCCATGCAAGAGGGTCGTTTTAGGTCCATCCAGGTGGCGCCTGTCAAACCCATCGTCGTTGTTTTCGGCACGTTTGACCTCGACGGCGGCCGCGCGCGCACCGTGTGCGACGCGATGCGGTGCCTGGGCTGGCGTCTGGAAATCTGCCACAGGAGATTCTGGAGTGGAACGGCCGCCAAACTCGGCGTTTTTCGCGCTGCCGCCATGCTCCGCACCGTCGGGCGGGCCGCCGTGATGTATCCGTTTCTGGTCTTCAGGGCGCTGCTTCACGTCCCGTTCGACTTCATGCTGATCTGTCCGGGCGGCTTTCTGGACATCTGCTTCGGCTGGCTCGCGGCTCGGCTGACGGGGGCGACGATTATCTTCGACCCGCTCTACGGCCTTTGGGAAACCATCGTCGAGGATCGCCAACTTCTCTCGGCGCGTAGCGCGCCGGCAAAGGCCGTCGGGCTGTTTGAGCGTCTGTGTTTTCGGTTGGCGGACGTGGTCCTGGTCGACACCGAGGACCACGTTGCGTATTTCCTCCGACAGGCGGGCCTTTCGCGCCGGCGGATCATCGTGGTCCCCGTCGGGGCGGAGGACGGCCTGTTCTACCCCCGGGAGAGCGACTCCCACCGTCGCGATTCCGACGACACAAACGTTCTGTTCTACGGCTCGATGATTCGGTTGCACGGGGCCGACACGATTATCCGTGCGGCTCACAAGATCGGTGACCCACAGATCCGGTTCACGCTGGTAGGCCGCGGGCAGATGAGCGAGGAGGTGGAGTCGCTCGCAAAGGAACTCGCCTGCCGCAACGTCACCTTCGTACCCCGGGTGCCCTACGAGACGGTTCCCGATCTTATCCGCAACGCGGACATCTGCCTGGGAATCTTCGGAACGACGCAAAAGGCCCAGGACGTCGTCCCGACCAAGGTGTACCAGTGCCTCGCCATGGGCAAACCCGTCGTCACCGGCGACACCCCGGCCGCGCGGCGGCTCTTTGAATCCGGCAAGCACCTGCTGACGGTGCCGTGCGGCGACGCGGACGCGCTGGCCGAAGCCATCGTCCGGCTGAAAAAGGATTCGTCGCTTCGCGAATCGCTCGGCCGCGCGGCTGAGGACCTGTACAGGGAACGTTTTTCCGCCGCCGCTCTCGCGCAGCGGTTGAAACCTCTGGAGGCCCGAATCCGATGAGCAGCGTCTGGGTTCCGGCCCCGCGGTATGTCTTGCGAAAACACTGCGTCCTTCGGCTTCTGAGCGGTCTGGCGCCGGGGCATTTGTTGGAGGTCGGCTGCGCCCAGGGCGACATGCTTCGAACGCTCGCGGAGCGAGGCTTTACCGGTTTCGGCGTGGACCTTTCCGAAGACGCGATTCGTGAGGCGCGGACCGCGACGCTTGCGGGCCTTCAGACTCGGATGCGGGTCGGCCTCGCGGGCGAGGAACGAGGCACCGGACCTTACGATTACGTCATGGGCCTCGAAGTGCTGGAACACATCGAAGACGACCGTGGCAGACTTACCGAATGGCGAGGCTATCTCAATACCGGTGGACGATTGCTTCTTTCGGTGCCCGCTCACCCCGAAAGGTGGGGAGCCAGCGACGAGGCGGTCGGCCATTATCGCCGGTACACGCGGGCCGGGCTACGCAGCCTCCTGGAGCAGACGAGGTTCAGTCCCGAACACCTGTGGTGCTACGGCTTCCCGATGGGGAATCTTTCGCATCTGTTCACAGAACGTCTTTATCGGCGGCGCGGGGCACGTGGCCGGGACGCCGACCGGCAGACGCGCAGCGCCCGCAGCGGGCTTGATCGTTCGGCGCTGAAACCCGTTGCATGGATCTGGCAAAACCCGCTCTTTCGGGTATTCTGCCTGGCCCAGATGCTGTTCGTTCATACGGATTGGGGTAACGGCTATGTCCTTCGGGCCCAGGCCGTCTAGAAGAGGAAGGCGTGAATGACCCGTATGTCGCGGACCCTCGGAGGACATCTTGATAAGGTCGTCATTGCCGTATCAACCGGCCGAACGGGAACGAAGGCCATTGCGCACTATTTCGACACGTGCTATCCGCAGGTGCGGGGTTTGCACGAGCCGCGCCCGTCGTGGCGGCTTCGGATCGCGTCGAGTCGATATGCGTCGGGCGGCCTGTCGAAGGATGATCTCGAGCGGCTGCTCCTGAAGTGCCGCCGCCGTTTGATCGAATCGCTCACCGAGCCGGTCTACCTCGAGTCGAATCCGTCCCTGTTCGGTTTTCTCGAGGTCGTGGACGAGGTCATTGCCGAGCCTCGGATCGTCCATATCGTTCGAGACCCTCGTACCTATATCCGGTCGGTGATCAACTTCGGCTCGTTTCGGGGGTTGAAAGGGCTGGCGGTAAAGTTCTGTCCGCACTGGGTGCCCAAACCCGAGCATTTCGCTAAACGGCCCGCCGCGCGCTGGGGCCGAATGAGCCCGCCCGTTCGGCTCGCCTGGCTGTGGACAACGATCAACAGCATCCTGGACCACGGCAGGGAACTGTTCGGCGACCGGTATGTCCGCTTGCGGTTCGAGGACCTTTTCGCCGCCCATGGGCCCGGCCTTCGACAGTTGGCCCAGTGGGTCGGTCTGCCCGAGAACGCCGAACTCGTAACCCAGGCGCGCGAGCACCCCCTGAACGCCAGTTCGCGGCAGGTCCTCCCGACGTGGCAGCAGTGGGATCCGCAACTCCTCGAACAGGTTGACGCCCATTGCGGCGAGTTGATGGAGTCTTATGGTTACCAGCGATGAAACTCAGCCGCGCGCCCTGTTTCCAGTGAGGACTCCGTGACAGGAAAACCGGATCCAGACCATGCCGATGGTCCCGGGACCGCGGCTTCCCCTTCGACCGTCAAGCGGCGGGGTTGGCTGCGGAAGTTGATCTATCTCCTTCTGACGGGCCTCGTCCTGTTCTTCGTCGGACGGTATCTGATTGCGAGCGCGCGCGAAATCGCCTGGGACGAACTCCGGCTTGCCCCGCTTCCGCTCGCCGTCGGTGTCTTCTGCCTTCTGGCTCAGCACCTTGTCGCCGGGGTCGCCTACTCCATGATCCTGGCGGCTTTCGGCAGGCCGATCGGCCTGGTCCGAAGCAGTGCGGTGTATTGGACGGCCACGCTTGGCAAGTACCTGCCGGGCAAAGTGGCGACCGTTGCCGGAGGCGCGGTGATGCTGGCGAGGCTGGGCATCCCCATGCCGGTGGCGGCCGGCACGCCACTTCTCATGATTACGCTGACCGTCGTCATCGGGCTCGTTGTCTCAGCCCCGTTGCTGCTGATGGAATCGGTCCGTGCGGTGCTCCCTGCCGGATGGGCTTGGGCCGTCCTCGTCATTCTCATCGGCCTGACTTGTTTGCATCCCCGGATTTTCGTCCGCCTGGTAAATGTTGCGATGGTCCGATTGAAGCGAGAGACGATACGGGTAAAGCCGTCCAGCGGCCGGCTGATGGCGGCCGTCCTGTTGGGTTTCCTGCGGTACGGGCTCCTTGGGCTGGCCGTCTGGGCGGTGGCGCGGTCGATGACAGGCGCGGCCCCCGGCCAATACCCTCTGTTCGTTGCCGTGTCGGCCTGCGCTTCGGTCACGGGCCTGCTTGCCTTTTTCGCGCCGGCGGGGATCGGGGTCCGCGAAGGCATTTACGTGGCGGTTCTCGGGCCCCTCGTCGGTCCCGGACCTGCGGCGCTGGTCGCTGCCGGCGTCCGCATCATCCAAACACTCGTCGAAGTTGGCGCGGGCGCCTGCGGCGTCCTCCTGCTGAAATCCAGGTTCACGGACCCCGGGCCGGCCAGTTAGATCACACATATGTCGAGTCCTTGTCCACACGACGGCGGGCGCCGCCGCATGGCCTGCAACCGATGATTTCACTTGACGCACCTCTGCGGCCCCATGACCATGTGCACAGCGGGCTCCGTAATGACCGTGCCGGATGGAGTGCTGGATGGGCCGACGAACCGTCATCCTGATCGTCGCAACACTTCTGGCCCTTCACCTTGCCGCCCTGAACGACCATTGGGCGGTCAAGCGGGATTCCGGCCTGTATTTGTCACTCGGCCGAAGCGTGGCTGAAGGCCGAGGCATGGCGCTGGCAGGCCGGCAGGTCTGGGGGCTTCCGCCCGCTGTCCCGTTGATGATCGCCGGGTGCCGCCTCCTGGTCGGGTCGCACTACTGGCTGATCAATCTGGTGATGAGCCTGTTCGGCTGCGGCGTCGCCCTGATGACCTGGCTGACGGTGCGGCATCTGTCGTCCGGCCTTCCGCAACGGATACGGGTCGGGCTGGCGCCGGCGGCGCTGCTCATCGTTGGGTTCTCGGCCCGCCTTTTCACCGAGTCGCACCGGATTCTGACGGATGTGCCGTTTACGTTCTTCGTTCTCCTGGGCATTTACGGGTTTCTTCGCGGTCGCCGGGGACACGGGGCATGGTATCTTGTCGGGGCAGTTTCCCTGGCGGCGGCCACGTACACACGTTTGCCGGGGCTCGCCTTTTTCGGCGGGCTCATGGCGGCCACGGTGGTGGACTTTCGAGAAGACCGATACGGTCGGCGCCTGGCGGCCGCCCTCATGGCGGCGGTGCCGTTCGTGGCGGCGTTTCTGATATGGCTGCTCCTGCTGCGACCGCTTTCGGACCCCGGGACCGTGGATCATCTCAAGACGCTGAACCCCGGCAGATGGACGCAATGGGTGTTCTTGGTCGACGTTGGCCGGAGCCTCGCGCGCTTCCCGTCGGCGGTGTGCGGCAGCATGGTTGGCCAGAAACTCCACGGGTTCGACCTGGCGTTGACCGCCATCATTTTGGTCGGGCTTTACGCGGCGTGGCGCCACCGGCAGCACGTGGTTCTATTGCCCCTTGTTCTGTACGTGGGAGTTCTCATAGCGCGGCATCCCAGTTCGATCGCCCCAAGGTACTTCCTGCCGATCATGCCTATTCTGGCTTACAGCCTCCTGCTCGGTGTTGGCACGCTAACCGCGTGGCTGAGACCGCCGGCGGAACCGCCGGACGGCACCGGCGAAACGAGGGTCCCGCGGGCCAAATGGCCCGTCACGGTCGTTGTTGTGATCTGCGTGGCCATCAGCGCCCCGAGAATCGCCCGCGAAGTCTACTGGATGCGTCATCCGGACTTCTACGCGGTGTTTGAGGGCGGCAAGTGGAAACCGTCTCTCGAGGTCGGCGAGTATCTTGCAGGGCAGGGGGCGCCCGAAACCGGCGAGGTCCTTACGCCCAATTCGTCGATCATCCACTACCTGTCCCGTCTGCCGGCCCGGACGCGGTTGCAGTGGAAAGGTACCACCTGCATGCGCCTGCACGATCTAGCGCCCGAGGAGTTCGCAAAAGCCGCCGCCGCCGGACCCTACCGCTTCGTTGTCGTGCCGGGCGACCGCGGGGATTGGAGCGGACCGGCAAGGCGGTGCCTGGAGGCAACGGGGCTGTTCCGAGAGGTATCCAAACGCTTTGGGCCGCTCGTGCTTTACGAGCGCGTCACGAGAGCCGAAACCGGCGCCGTTCAGGAAGGAGCGCCGCCGGCGGTCTAGGCGGCCCTTGGATTCCCTCAAAGGGAAGCAAGGCATGACGGAGAAAGAGTTTCCATACGAATCGTATGACGAGGCTTATTACGAGCATATCGTCTCGCAGGAAGAACACAACTGGTTGAGCCACCGATGGCGGATGCGCTGGCTCGACGAGATGCTCGCCGTTCAGCCCGCCGAGCGCGTCCTCGACATGGGTTCCGGAGCGGGAGTCGTCAGCAAGCATCTGGCCGAATGCGGCGCATCCGTCGAGGGGGTGGACCTGGCCGAAGCCGCCGTGGCCGTCGCACGCCGCCGTTGCCGGGGCCTCACGGTCCGCTTCACGGCCTGCGACGCGGCCCACTGCGAGCACCTGGAATCGGACGGTTTCGACAAAGTCACCTGCTGCGACCTCATCGAACACGTGCACGACGAGACGATGCTCGGCCTGCTGCGGGAAGCGTGGCGGCTGCTGAAACCGGGGGGACTCCTTTTCGTGTACTCGCCCAACCGAAAGCATTGGATCGAACGGATGAAACACCGCAACTTCATCCTCAAGAATCCGGTCGGTCATATCCGCGTCCGCACGGTTGAGGAGGTCGTGGACGCGTTGAAGACGTGCGGGTTTCAGATTGTGCGTGTCGCGCGGCCTACCAGCATGCTGCCCGTCGTGCGGTACCTTGAATGGCTGTGGATCCGGCTGCCCATCTATCCGCCGCTGGCCGTTTACCGCGTCTGCTTACTTGCCCGAAAGGCGTGTCCGTAGCGTCTGTCAACAGTGCTTCCTGCGGACCTGCCGGCTTCTTGTAGTCCGACGGCAATGCGACTTCTCCCCGTTCTGCATACCCGGTGAAACAGTGTGAACCAGCGTCTCGGGCCGTCTTGCCGGGGTTCTGGTGCTTTGAGCGCGGCCAGGAGGCGTTTTTTCGCCGGAAAATCCCGCCTCGGTTTGACTTTTCCGATTCTTGAGGTATACTTGCGGGACTCGGGGGAGGTATTCGGTAGTACTAAGGTTGTATTGCTGCGTCCGGGGCGTTGCTGCGCCGGGAAGGCAGACACCTTGGTGCGTGAAGCGTACTCTCTGAATCCCGGTTTTTGGGCCCGGGAGGGCACATTACCAAGCGTGTTTGAGGGTGCGCAACAAGTTGGGGTTTGCCCTAGAAGGGGGTTTAAGATGAGAGCCAGGGCACTGGTGGTGCTGACGCTGTTTGGGGGGATTCTCGTACTCGGGGGACCCGTTTCCGGGGCCGTAATCTATATCACCGAGGCCACGAACGAAGCCCCTGCCGTCGCGATGGTAAAGGCGCTCTTGGAAGCCAAGGGCGCGACGGTCACGGTTGGCGTAAAGCCCGCGGATTTTGACGGAACGGTGGATCTGACCGGCTACGACGCCGTCATTCTGAACGTCGGCTGCACGCTACTTCCGCCCAGTATTCCAGAGGCTGGCGAGGACAATCTCAAGGCTTTTGTGGAGGGCGGCGGCGGGCTGGTCACGGCCGAGTGGCTCATCTGGACCGCAGCATCAGCAAACAGCACCTTGGACGCGGTTCTGTCGGCCACGAAGGGAGCCACGGCAAGCATCGCCCAGACGTATGTGCCGGTGACGCCCGATGCGATCATCAACGCCGATCTCCTCGACGGCGGCGGCGACCCGCGCAATGTCGTCTTTACCTCGACGGCCAAAGCCAGTCACGCCGGCACCAAACTGACCGCCAAAGCCGGGGCAACCGTCTTCTACAACGGTTCGACCTCGGGCGCCGGCCTGGTCGGCTGGGATGCCGTTGCCGGCAAAGCCATTTCCTTCAACTGCCTGATCGGCAATACGACCCTGGAAAGCGAGGACTTCCAGACGCTGCTCGTGAACGCCACCAACTGGGTCTTGCCGGAGGGGGTGCTCATACCGGAACCTGGCACGCTTTCGCTGCTTGCCCTGGCTGGCGCGGGCGTGCTGCTCAGACGCAAACGTTAACTCCGAACGGTTCGTGCCCGCAGGGCTGAACCGCACAGTCTAAGCCGTACGAAAGAGCCCCTGGCTGCCCCCAGGGGCTTCTTCTTCGCCAGGCCGGTGGCAGAGCCACAGGTCGTGCACGCCCTGATAAATCCGGTGTGACATCTTTCCTTTGGCGTTAAGGTGTGCCATAATTGCTGCGGAGTGGCGCGAAGATGTTCGGCGGCACCGCCTGCGACGCCCGGCACGAGCCCGCCGCGCCCGGTACGAGCCCGCCGCGCCGGCGGCGGGACACCTTGCCACGGAGGAGATCAACCAAGTGCAGCGAACCCTCGTTACGCTCAAGCCCGATGCCGTCCATCGCGGTCTCCTCGGCCGCATCCTTGCACGCTTCGAGGCCAAGGGCCTGAAGATCGTTGCCCTGAAGATGGCGATGATGGACCGCGAGACGGCCCAGCGCCACTACGCCCAGCACAAGGGCAAGGATTTCTACGAGCCGCTCATCCGATTCGTGACCGGTGGGCCGATGGTCTTTGTCGTGCTTGAGGGCAAGGGTGCCGTCGCCCTCGTCCGCAAAATGACGGGCGCGACGTTCGGCGCCGAGGCCGAACCGGGGACGATACGAGGCGACTTCGGCGTCTCGAACCGGTTCAACCTGGTCCACGGCAGCGACTCGCCCGAAGCCGCCGAGGAGGAGATCAACCTGTTCTTTAAACCGGCGGAACTTATCGACTGGATCCCCGCCGACTGGCCCTGGCGGTACGATTTCTCCACCGGCGAGATCGTTTGAGGTTGCCGTCCGAGCCCGCCGCGGAAGCGGCGGGGCACGCTCCCTCGGGCGAGCCGTTCGTTTGCCGCAGAGTCGAGCAGGTGAGAAATCGGTTCCATGCCACGCCCCACCAAACGCGACGTCGTCATCGATGCGATGGAATTCCGCCCGCCGCCGTACGTCCCCTGGGCGTGGGACATGACTCAAGGATGCGCCGAGCGCATGAAGCAACACCTCGGCGCCGACGACCTCGCACCGTTCATCGACACGCACTTCCTTGACCTCGGCGCCCAAATCGGCCGCTTCGAATCCGTTGGAAACGACCTCTTCCGCGACGTCTACGGCGTGGTCTGGGATCGCAGTGTGGATAAAGACATCGGCACGCCCGTCGAGTGGCCGATCCGCCAACCGTCGGACCTGCCCGCCTACGCGTGGCCCGACGCATCCGACGATTCCTGGTACGCCGACATCCCGCCGCAACTGGCTGCTCGCCCGGACCTCTTCAGCCGGTACATGCTCGGTTTCTCGCTGTACGAGCGGGCGTGGACGATGCGCGGCCTGATGGATCTGCTGACCGACATGGCCGAGCGGCCCCGCTTCGTCGAGGATCTCCTGGACCGGATCGTCGAGCACAACCTCGTCCAGATCCGCAAGGCCCTCGCGTTTCCTATCGACGCGGTTTACTTCGGCGACGATTACGGGATGCAGACGGGCCTGATCATGGGGCTGGACCACTGGCGGCACTTTTTCAGGCCGCGCCTGGCCCGCATGTTCGCCCCCGTCCGCGAGGCGGGCAAGTACGTCTTCCTGCACTCGTGCGGGTGCGTCGTCGAACTGTTCGACGATCTTGTGGAGATCGGCCTCAGCGCGTTCAACCCGTTTCAGCCGGAGGTGATGGACATCTTCGCCATCAAGCGGCAGTATCACGGCCGCTTGGCGTTCCACGGGGGGATGAGTATCCAGAAAGTCCTGCCGTTCGGCACGCCCGATGAGGTCCGCGCCGCCGCCGCCGCCCTTATCGAAGCGGGTCGCGTCGGCGGCTACATCTTCTCGCCCTCCCACAGCGTTCCGCCCGACGTCCCGCCCGAGAATCTGGTCGCCATGATGGACGTCGTGCGCAGCCAGCCGGGCTGCTCCCCCGCCTAGTATTACAACGCTACTTTGCGCGGCGGGTCTTGCCGCAGCCGTTTCCGATTGAATAAACCGGACTCCTGCCTATAATCACCCCTCGGGAGCACATCCGGACGGAGCATGACCATGATTCGGCGGATCGATGCCAGAACGCCCGAAGGCCGCGAGATGCTGGAGACGCTGCGCGCCCGCCTCAGCGCCCAGCAGGGCATGGTCTCGGGCATGGGCGCCGCCACGGTCGAGGACGATGTCCGCCGCATCCTCGACGACGTCCGCGAGCGCGGCGATGAGGCCGTCTGCGAGTGGACCAACCGCTTCGACGGGTCGAACCTCACGCCGGCCGACCTTCGCGTGCCGGAGGACGAGATCGAGGCGGCCTACGCGGCCCAGCCCGATGAACTTATCGACACCGTGACGCGTATCCGCGATCGGGTCCGGGAGTTCCAGCGGCAGATCCTGCACCGCGACCCGCCGCCGCTCGAGCGCGGCGGCCGTGTCCTGCGGCAGGTGTATCGTCCGCTTGCGCGGGTCGGCGTCCGCGCGCCGGGCTGGAAGGCGTTCTACCCGTCGTCGTTGCTGATGACGGCGGTGCCTGCGTTGGCGGCGGGCGTGCCGGAGGTGGCCGTCGCCTCGCCGCCTACCGCCGACGGCGACATCCATCCGGCGGTCCTCGCCATCTGCCGCGTCTGTGGCATCCACGAGGTTTACCGGATGGGCGGCACGCCGTCTATCGCGGCGTTCGCCTGCGGCACCCGGACGGTCCGCCCCGTCGAGATGATCGCCGGCCCCGGCAACCAGTACGTCACGGTGGCCAAGCGCATGGTGTACGGGCGGGTCAAGATCGACAGTCTGGCCGGTCCGAGCGAGGTGGTTGTCCTGGCCGATTCGTCGGCCGACCCGTGCCTCGTGGCCGCCGACATGCTGAGCCAGGCCGAACACGATCCCGGCTCGGCCATCCTCGTGACGCCCGACGAAGCGCTGGCGGACGCGGTCGCCCGCGAGGTCGAGAAGCAGGTGGCCGACCTTGACCGGGCCGACGCCACCCGCGAGGCGCTGAAAAGGTACTCCGCCGCCGTCGTCGTGGCCGATATGGACGAGGCTGCGCGCGTGACCAACCATCTGGCGCCCGAGCACCTGGAGGTCCAGACCGAGCGGCCGGAGACGGTGCTTCGCAGCATCCGCTGCGCCGGTGCGGTCTTCCTCGGCCGCCATACCCCTGTCGCGGTGGGCGATTATGTGGCCGGCCCGAGTCACACGCTGCCGACCGGCGGCACGGCTCGCTGGGCGAGCGGCCTGACGGCCAACGATTTCCTCCGGTCGATGAGCGTCATCGCGTACGACCGCGACGCCCTGGAGACCGACGCCGAGGACGTGTACCGCATGGCCGAGACGGAAGGCCTGACGGCCCACGCCGAAAGCGTCCGCAAACGTCTCGAACAGCAACGTTAGCCGACCGTGTGCCACGGCTGGCTTGTCCAGCCGTGCGAACCGTCCGTGCGATTCACGGCCGGGCAAGCCGGCCGTGCCACACGCTGTTTTGGTAATCGAACCATGAGTTACTTCCGCAAGAACATCGACGAGATGTCCGCCTACGTCCCCGGTGAGCAGCCGGGCGCCGACCAGCGGGTCATCAAACTCAACACCAATGAGAACCCGTATCCGCCTTCGCCGCGCGTCCTCCAGGTGCTGCGCGAGACCGACTGGACCGTCCTGCGCAAGTACCCCAACCCGATGGCGAACAAGGTCCGCGACATCATCGCGGACATGTTCGACTTGGAGCGTGACAATGTTCTCTGTGGCAACGGGAGCGATGAGTTGCTGACGCTCGTGCTCCGCGCGTTCGTCGGGGAGGGCGAGCGCATCGCCTGGCCGACGCCGACGTACTCCCTGTACCCGGTCCTGGCGGAGATCCAGGCGGCCGAGGCGGTCGAGATCCCGACGCGCGACGATTTCACGCTCCCCCTTGACGAACTCGCCCACGTCGATGCCAAGGTCGTCGTCATCTGCAACCCGAGCGCGCCGACGGGCGTCTTCACGCCGGTTGAGGCGATCACGGACCTCGCCGACCGTTTCGGCGGCGTCGTCGTGGTGGACGAGGCGTACGCCGATTTCGGCCCCAGGTCGGCGGTCCCGGCCGTCAGCGACAAGCCAAACGTCCTGGTGCTGCGGACGCTGTCGAAGTCGTACAGTCTGGCGGGGCTTCGGTTCGGCTTTGCCGTGGGCCCGCCCGATCTTATAGCAGGCCTCGTGAAGGTCAAGGATTCGTACAACGTCGACGCCGTCTCGATCGAGGTCGCCGCCGCCGCGCTCGAGGACCAGGAGTGGATGCGGGCGAACGTCGAGAAGATCCGCTCCGAGCGGGCACGCCTGACGCAGCGGCTCGCGCAACTCGGGTTCGACGTGACGCCGTCGGAGGCGAACTTCCTTCTGGCCCGCGTCCCGGATTCGGACGGCGCGGCGTGCTACGAGGATCTGAAGGCCCGCGGCATCCTGGTCCGCTACTGGAACCTGCCGCGACTTGCCGATAAGGTGCGCATCACCGTGGGGACGCCCGGGGAGAACGATGCCCTGTTGGCGGCCCTCGAAAAACGATGCGAGGAGACCAGCGCATGAGTGCCCAACCCGATAGAGGAGAGCGGTGCGCGGACGTCTCGCGCCAAACGAAAGAGACGCAGATCGAACTCGCCCTGAACCTTGACGGGTCAGGGCGGGCCGAGATCGACTCGCCCGCAGGGTTCCTCAACCACATGCTCAATCTGCTCGCGAGGCACGCGGCGGTGGACCTGGCGGTCAAGGCCGCCGGCGACACCGACGTCGACCTCCACCACACGGTCGAGGACATCGGCATCTGCCTCGGCCAGGCGGTCGAGGAGGCCCTCGGCGACCGGGCGGGCATCGCCCGGTTCGCGTCGGTCGCCGTCCCGATGGATGAGGCCCTGGCCGAGGTCAGCCTCGACCTCTCGGGCCGGCCGTTCCTGGTGTACAACGTGACGTTCCCCGGCGAGCGGGTCGGCGAGTTCGAGACGGAACTCGTCGAAGAGTTCCTCCAGGCATTTGTCAACCACGCCCGCGCGACGCTGCACGTCAGCGTTCCCTACGGCACGAACGACCACCACATTGCCGAGGCGATCTTTAAGGGCGTTGCCCGTGCCCTGAGGGCTGCCGTCGCCCGCGACCCGCGCGGCGGCGGCATCCCGAGCACGAAGGGCGTGCTGTAACTCGGCCTCGCAGCAGGGGTGGCGGATGGGTTCCCGTTGTGTCAGGATCGCGGCGATGCTCGTCGTTTCGGCCGGGATGGTTTCGGTCTGCCTCTTTGCGGGCGAGGAAGAGAAGACCTTCGACCGTCTGTTCGGCAAGGAAGCCGAGCAGGTCATGCGGAGCGGCGACCGGGCCGACGATGTGGCGTTTGCGGCCAAACTGCTTGCGGCGGGCGACTCGGCGGAAGAGCAGCCGGCCTTCAGGGCCCTGCTGTGCGAGAAGGCGTACGAGTTCGGGGTTCGGATCCCGTCGGGTTACGCGACGGCCGTCAAGGCCATGCTGTGCCTTGTCGAGATGGCGCCCGAGCGGAAAGACGACTGGCATGAGAAACTTCTGAACGTCTATCAACTCCAGTACAAAGGCGCCCGAAGCGCCGACGAGAAGGCCCGCGCGGGCGCCGGATTGCTCCCGCTGCTTCTCGCCCGGGCCGACGCCCGCATTCAGGCGTGGAAGTTCGCGGAAGCCGTGGCGCTTTATCGCCGGGCGATCCCGGTGGACGCCGCCGTCCAGGGCGGCGGAAAGCAGAGAATCCAGATCTTGCTCCGCTACGCCGAGACCCGCCAGCGCCTGCTGCGCCGCGTGGACCAGTTGAGAACGCACCTTCAAGGCAAGCCCGACGACAAGGACGCCGCGGCCAACCTGGTTCAGTTGTGCCTCGTGGAACTCGATAAGCCGACCGAAGCAGCCAGGTACGCCGACCATCTCGGTGACGACACCTTCAAGAAGTACGTGCTTGTGGCGGCCATGAAGCCGGCGAACCTGCCCGAGAAGGCCGCTCTGGAACTCGCCAAGTGGTACAAGGATTTCGCCGACGGCGCTGCGGACCTCGTCAAACCTCGGATGCTGGCCCGGGCCAAACGCTACTACGAGCGGTACCTGGCGCTGCACGCGGCTGAGGATGCCGCGGGCACGGCCGCCAGAATGGCCCTCGAGCAGGTGACGGAGGAACTTGACCATCTCGTCCCTCCCGCATGCGTTAGAGAGTTGGTCGTTGAGGCGTTCGTTGACGGAAGTTCGGAGTTCTGGGTCACCCCCAAGGGGGTCTTCTGGAAAAGCCTGCGTGTGGCGAAGCCCGGACGTCATGGTGGAGCAAACGAACCGACGTGGATCAACGGCCGCAAGTGGATGCCGAAGTGGGGAAAGCCCGGTGAGGAACGCGGTTTCGACGAGACAAAACCGTATCCGTTGCCGGTTGGAAAGTTGGACTTCAAACTGAAGTTGCTGGCGGTCGGAACCAAGAAGGGGTGCCAGGGCATCGAACGCCGCGACCCGGTCAGCCTTCGCACGCGACGCGGAGCGCTCGTGGTCAGCATCCCCGACCACAGATCCGGCTCCCGGTGGTACCGTTTTCGCCTGTACCGTCCGTGATGGCGTCGGCTCGTGCGGAGACGTCGGCCGTGCCACGCGCCCGGCGGCATCCCGAGCACGAAGGGCGTGCTGTAGGAGCGCGGCCAGAGGGGTTGAGTGTATGGAAGGTGGCGTCCTGAGGGGAATCGTTGTCACGGCCGTTGCGGTGGTCCTGCTGGCGCTTGCCGTGCGCGCGGCCGATCCGGAAGCCGCCTTCGAACACCAGTTCGGCGCCGAGGCCAGCGGCGTCCGGGCCAGCAGGGACCGTGGGGACGATGCCGCCTTCGCCGCCAAGTTGCTCAAGGCGGCCGATGATCTCCAGGACGATCCCCGGATGAAGGTCTTTCTGTACGAGAAGGCCTACTGGTTCGGCATCAAGGGACCCAGGGGCCGCAAGACGGCCATCCAGGCGGCGCGACGGCTTATGGAACTCGTGCCCGAGAAGAAGGACTTCTGGGAAGAGAAGATCCTCATGGCCGACTTTTTGGTCGTGGCCGAGAGGAAGGACTCGAGGTCCCGCAACAACCTGATCCGCACCATAGTGGCCCGTTTCGTCGCGCTGGCCGACACCCGTGCCGCCGAAGGCAAGTACGCCCGCGCCGCAGACCTGTACCGCGAGGCCATCCGAGGCGCCTCGTACTTCGATCCGAAGCGCAAGGCGGCCATCGTCGACAAACTCAAGGCTATCAGCGCCCGGGCCGAGGTCGAGCAACGCGTCCAGAGGTTGAAGCAGCGCCTCAAAGCCGAGCCGGCCAACAAGGCCGCCGCGGCCGCGCTGCTTCGCCTGCTACTCGTGGAGATGGATGATCCGAAGGCGGCGGCCGAACAGGCGGTCCTCTGCGCCAAGGACGAGACCGAGAAGCGCCTCCTTCTCGTGGCCGGAATGAAACTGAAACACCTGCCCGAGAAGGCGCTCCTGGCGCTCGGCAACTGGTACAAGGACCTGGCGACCGGCGCCGGTCCCGCCCGCGGCGCCATGCTCCGCCGCGCCAAGACCTGTTACGAGCGGTACCTTGCGGTTCACGCTGACGAGGACGAGTCGCGGCTGCTCGTCAAGGCGAAACTCGGACAGGTGACCAAAGACCTGGAACCGTGACCCGTTGCGTGTAGAAACGCGGCGGGTCCGCAGACCCGCCGCGCACCAACTTCAAGAGATTCATCTCGGACCGCTCTGGCCCAGGTCGCCCGTCGCCGGCAGGCCGCCCACGAGCGGCAGGCAGTAGTCGCGGAACGCGGGGCGGATGTCGTTTCCGCTCGGGCTGATGTACTTCTTCGGCACCTCGCGGTTCTTGCCGGCTACCCGTTTCAGGGCGATCAGGGCCGCCTGCGCCTTGTACGGCTTGCCCTTCTTGCGCTTGATGGCGACCGAACCGCTGCGGCCCTGGCAGGCCCACTTCACGGCCGCGCGGCCGACCATCCGCGCCTCTCTCTGATCCACGGGGCTCGCGAATCCGGGGAACGACCGCTGGAGGTACCCGAACGTATCGCCCCTGACGCGCGAGACGCCCAGGCTTTTCAGGCCGGCCTTGATCCGGATGGTCAGGTAATCGGCCAGCGCGCCGGTGCCGGAGAGTTGGAAGTGCCCGAACGAATCGCTCTTGACGTCGGCTTCCGACTCGGTGGCGATCCGCTTGGCCCACAGTCTGCCCCTGGCGTCGCGCACGCCTTCGCTCACGCAGACGAGGGCCCGCCCGTAGGTCTTGTAGGCGGCACGGACGTCCTTGAGGAACCTTCCCATCGACAGTGGAACCTCCGGCAGGTAGATCAGGTGCGGTCCGTCGCCGGGTTTGCGGCGGGCGAGCATGGTGGCTGCGGTCAGCCACCCTGCGTCGCGGCCCATGATGACGTCGACCTTGATGCCGGGGATACTCTGGTTGTCGAGGTCGTCGCCGCGCACCGCGTTGGCCACAAAGCGGGCCGCGCTGCCGAACCCCGGCGTGTGGTCGCTCCCCACCAGGTTGTTGTCGATCGTCTTTGGGATGTGCACCAAGTGCATGCGGTACCCGGC